>NZ_VWWK01000284.1:0-5772 GCF_011753035.1 Burkholderia sp. Ax-1720
AGCCGCTCGCCGAGCTGCTCTACAGCGATGCGCGGGTGTCCCGCTCGGCCCTGGTGAGCCGGCGCGTGATCGCCGGCCATCCGCTGCACCTGCTGGCGGCGCGGGCCCTGCCCGCGGGCGAGCCGCTGCCGCATGCGTTCGCCGCGCGCCGCTCGGTGTTCGAGCGGCACGGCGCGCCGCTGATGGTCAGCGAATGCATGTTGCCGGCGCTGTGGCGGCGCGTGGGCGGGGCCGGCGCGCTCGAACTCGCGCGCGAGTCGGATTCGGCCGCATGAGCGAGGGGCCGCAGGCGCTCAAGCGCAGCTTCCCGCCGGTGGTGGACGAACACACGCGCGTGCTGATCCTCGGCAGCCTGCCCGGCGAGGTCTCGCTGGCGCAGAGCCGCTATTACGCGCATCCCCAGAACCGCTTCTGGCGCCTGCTCGGCGAGGTGCTCGGCACCGAGCTGGTCGCCCTCGACTACGCGCAGCGGCTGCAAACCCTGCAGCGGCACGGCATCGGCCTGTGGGACGTGGTGGCCGAGGCCACCCGCATCGGCAGCCTCGACAGCCGGATCCGCGACCACGCCAGCAACGATCTCGTCACCCTGGTGCAAAGCCTGCCGCGGCTCGCGGCGATCGCCTTCAACGGCGGCACGGCGGCCAGGCTCGGCACGCGCGGGCTGGGCGAGCACGGCGCCGCCTACACGCTGCTCGGGCTGCCGTCGAGCAGCCCCGCCTACGCGGCGCTGCCTTATGCGGACAAGCTGCTGCAATGGCGCGCGCTGGCCGCCTTCCTGGCCTGACACGAAGCCGCGCATCGACGCATGGCGGATTCGGCGGCTGCGTCTGGCCGCCCGCGCCGCGCCGGTGCTATGCTCTCGATCCTCCCGTTTTCACCGAGTCGCGCGGCCTGCGCGATCCATCCAGATGACCCGACTGATCAAGCGCGCGTCCGCCGAGGCGCGCGCGTTTCGCCGCGACAACGCGCGCGACGACGAAACCCTCGCCCAGCGCCCCGAGGTGCGGACCAAATCGCGCGCGAACCGCGACGACCTGAGCGACGCGCCGCTGATCGAGGCGCCGCGCAAGCCGCGCTTCGCGCCGGTCACGTTCTCCGAGGAGCGCGGCGTGCGCTACCTGCATTTCGGCACCGAGTGGGTGCAGGGCGCGATGCGGCTCTCAAGGCCGCTGGCGATCGAGCTCGAATACGCGCAGCAGATGATGGCCTGGCTGCTGTTCCTCGATACCCCCGAGCGGATCGTCCAACTGGGCCTGGGCACCGGCGCGCTGACCAAGTTCGCGCATGCCTACCTGGCGCCGGCGCGCGTCGAGGCGGTCGAGCTGAATCCCGCGGTGATCATCGCCGCGCATTCGATGTTCGCGCTGCCGCCCGACGACGAGCGCCTGACGGTGCACGAGGCTGACGCCTGGGACTTCGTCAACGACGCGGCCAACCGCGGCACCACCGGCGCCCTGCAGATCGACCTGTACGACGCCACCGCGCGCGGCCCGGTGCTCGACAGCATGGCCTTCTATCGCGCGGTGCGCGGCTGCCTGGCCGAAGCCGGCGTGGCCACCATCAACCTGTTCGGCGACCACCCGAGCTTCGTGCGCAACATGAAGCATCTCAACGCGGCCTTCGATTCGCGCGTGATCGCGCTGCCGGAAGTGCACGAGGGCAATCGCGTCGCGCTGGCCTTCTCGGGCCCGGCCCTGTCGGTGTCCTACGCGCAGCTCGAGGCGCGCGCGGCGCATCTCGAGCACACGCTGAAGCTGCCCGCGCGCCAGTGGGTGAAAGCCTTGAAAGCATCGAAAGCCGAGCTCGGCGACGCCTCGCCGGACTTCACGATCTGACGGTTTCCCGGCCGGGCTCCCGCCCGCGCCCCGCGCCGCCGGCCTCCCCGCCGGCGGCGTCGCATCCATTCCCGCCGCGCTCCGGGTTCGCCCGCGTATCTGACGACATTTCGGACTCTTATACTCTGTAAGCCTGGGCTCGCGGCAGCGGATCCGCCCGCGTTTCCTCGCATCGTCGTACCCGTTCAAGACATCTAAATAACCGGGCATAAGAGACACAAGAGGAGACGCCATGGCTCACGAAGCCAACGCCAACCAGGCCGCCAAACGCTGGCTCTGGCTGCTGGTGCTGCCAGTCATCGCGATGGTCTGGGTGCCGTCGTACAGCAAGGTCGAGCCGCAATGGCTCGGATTCCCGTTCTTCTACTGGTATCAGCTCGCCTGGGTGTTCGGCAGCGCGGCGATCACCGGCTTCGTCTACAGCAAGACCAAGCATTGCTGGCGCGCCAATCCCGCCAAGGAGGACGCGCAATGAACCTGACCGCCACCTTCGTGTTCGTGCTGTTCTTCGTCGGCGTGACGATCCTCGGCTTCCTCGCCGCGCACTGGCGCCGCGGCGATCTCGCCCATCTCGACGAATGGGGCCTGGGCGGGCGGCGCTTCGGCACCATCGTCACCTGGTTCCTGCTCGGCGGCGACCTCTACACCGCCTACACCTTCGTGGCGGTGCCGGCCCTGGTGTTCGGCGCCGGCGCGATGGGCTTCTTCGCGCTGCCCTACACGATCCTGATCTACCCGTTCGCCTTCGTGGTGTTCCCCAAGCTCTGGAGCATCGCCAAGCGGCACGGCTACGTGACGGCGGCCGACTTCGTCGGCGCCCGCTACGGCAGTCGCATGCTGGCGCTGGCCGTGGCGGTGACCGGCATCGTCGCCACCATGCCCTACATCGCGCTGCAACTGGTGGGCATCGAGGTGGTGATCGGCGGGCTCGGCTTCGACACGCGCGGGCTGATGGGCGACCTGCCGCTGATCATCGCCTTCGCGATCCTGGCCGCCTACACCTACACCTCGGGGCTGCGCGCGCCGGCCATGATCGCGATCGTCAAGGACATCCTGATCTACGTGACGATCGCCGCGGCCATCATCGTGATCCCCTCGCAACTGGGCGGCTTCGGCCATATCTTCGGCAGCGTGCCGCCGCCCAAGCTGCTGCTCAAGGCGCCCGACGTGGACAGCCTGAACGGCTACAGCGCCTACGCGACGCTGGCGGTGGGCTCGGCGCTGGCGCTGTTCCTCTATCCGCACTCGGTCACCGCGATCCTGTCCTCGAAGTCGGGCAACACCATCCGCCGCAACATGGCGATGCTGCCGGCCTATTCCTTCGTGCTGGGCCTGCTCGCGCTGCTCGGCTACATGGCGCTGGCCTCGGGCGTGAAGGACATGCCGGAGTTCGCGCCGTACTTCAAGGCCTATGGCGCCAACTTCGCGGTGCCGGCGCTGTTCCTGCACTTCTTCCCCTCGTGGTTCGTCGGCGTGGCCTTCGCCGCGATCGGCATCGGCGCGCTGGTGCCGGCCGCGATCATGTCGATCGCGGCGGCCAACCTCTACACGCGCAACATCCATCGCGAGTTCATCAACCGCAACATGACGCCTCACCAGGAGACCAACGTCGCCAAGCTGGTCTCGCTGATCGTGAAGGTGGGCGCGGTGGCCTTCATCCTCGGGTTGCCGCTGACCTACGCGATCCAGCTCCAGTTGCTGGGCGGGATCTGGATCATCCAGACCCTGCCGGCGATCGTGCTCGGGCTCTATACGCGCGTGCTCGACCATCGCGGCCTGCTGGTTGGCTGGGCCGCCGGCATTATCTGCGGTACCTGGATGGCGATCTCGCTGAAGCTGGCGGGCTCGATCTTCACGATACATCTGTTCGGCATGGCGATTCCCGGCTACGCGGCGATCTGGTCGCTGGCGGTGAACCTGGTGGTGGCGGTGGTGGCCAGCGTGGCGGTGCGCGTGGTCGGCATGGCGCGCGCCGAGGATCGCACGCGGCCCGAGGACTATCTCGACGTGGCCGAAGGTTGAGGGCGGGGTGAAGCGGCGGCGGGCCTGCCCGCCGCGCATGCAGGATCGAGGCCGGCTCCCGCCTGACGCGGCGGGGCCGGCCTCGTGCTTTTCGGGAGCGCGGCTCGATCGATCAGGGCTGCTGATCAGGGGCGCGCGGCCGGATCCTCGACGTTGACCATCCAGTGCACGCCGAAGCGGTCGCGCAGCATGCCGAAACCGAGCGCCCAGAAGGTCGGGCCGAAGGGCATCGCCACCGAGCCGCCGCCGGCGAGCGCCTCGAAGATGCGCCGGCCCTCGTCGAGCGTGGCCGGGTTCAGCGACAGGGAATAACCGTCGTGGGTCTGCTGCGGCGCGCCGGGCCGGCAATCGCCGTCCGAGCACATCAGTTGCGATTCGCCGATCCGCAGGCTGGCGTGCATCACCTTGTCGGCCAGCGCCGGATCGAGCGGCTGGCCGGGATTGGGGGGCGCATCCTTGTGGCGCATCAGCATCTGGACCTCGGCGCCGATCGCGTCGCGATAGAACGCGATCGCCTCGTCGCAGCGTCCGCCGAAGAACAGATAGGCTTGGACTTGCATCGTCGTCTCCTGGTGGGCTCGTCCGGCCTGGTTCGGCCTGCTGGCGAGCACGATGAAGGCGGGGCGCGGCGCCCCGTGACGAGAAGTGTAGTGCGTGCCGGGCGGCGCGCACATGACAACGGCCGCGCGAGGCGGCCGTCGGGGGTGCTGCCGGCAGGCGCGGGCGCGGCCCGCGCCGGGGCGCTTAGCGCAGCGCCTCGATCAGGCCTTCGAGCTTGATCGCGTCGGCCGCGAAGGCGCGGATGCCCTCGGCGAGCTTCTCGGTGGCCATCGCGTCGTCGTTGAGCTGGAAGCGGAAGGCGGATTCGTCGATCGCCACGCGCTCGGCCGGCGCATCCTGCGCGCTGTCCGGCGACAGCTTGCGTTCGAGCTTGTCATTGCTCTCGTGCAGCTTCTGCAGCAGCTCGGGGCTGATCGTCAGCAGGTCGCAGCCGGCCAGCTCGGTGATCTGCGCGACGGTGCGGAAGCTCGCGCCCATCACTTCGGTCTTGTAGCCGAACTTCTTGTAGTAGGCGTAGATGCGGCGCACCGACTGCACGCCCGGATCGTTCGCGCCGCCGTTCTTGACCTCGTCCCAGTTGGCGCCGGCCTGCTTCTTGTACCAGTCATAGATGCGGCCGACGAAGGGCGAGATCAGTTGCGCGCCGGCCTCGGCGCAGGCGGCCGCCTGTACCAGCGAGAACAGCAGGGTCATGTTGCACTTGATGCCTTCCTTCTGCAGGACCTCGGCGGCGCGGATCCCTTCCCAGGTCGAGGCGAGCTTGATCAGCACGCGCTCGCGGCCGATGCCGGCGGCTTCGTAGAGGCGGATCAGTTCGCGGCCCTTGTCGATCGAGGCCTGGGCGTCGAACGACAGGCGCGCGTCGACCTCGGTCGAGACGCGGCCCGGGATGATCTTGAGGATTTCAGTGCCGAAGGCGATCAGCAGGCGATCGATGATGACGTCGGTCGATTCGCCGGCGTGGTCGCGCACGGTCTTCTCGAGCAGCGGCTTGTAGGCATCCTTCTGGACCGCCTTCAGGATCAGCGAGGGATTGGTGGTCGCATCCTGGGGCTGATACTGCGCGAGCTGCTGGAAATCACCGGTATCGGCGACGACGGTGGTGTACTGCTTCAGCTGGTCGAGTGCGGTAGTCATGAGCGAATCGATGGTGGGCGCAAGGCGCCGGGTTCGACGGAAGGCCGCGCGACTGCGGCGCGGCGGCGAAGCGGGCCGGCCGACCCGCCCGCGAGCGGGGCGGGGAACGGCGACCGGAAAGCTCTATTCTAGGCCCGATTGGCCGGCGCGTCCGCGACGAGGCGGGTGGAATCGGGGCGGCAACGGGCGCGGGGCGCGCCGCGGCGTCGTTCGGCCG
>NZ_VWWK01000285.1:0-5743 GCF_011753035.1 Burkholderia sp. Ax-1720
GCGCCGCGCCACCAGCCCGGCGGCGATCAGCAAGGCCGGATCGGAGGTGTTCGTGCAGCTCGTGATCGCGGCGATCGCCACCGGATGATGCGGCAGGTTCGTCGTCCGCGCCCCGCTCGCCGGCGGCAGCGGCTGGCGCGCCAGGTCGGACGGATCGGCCGGCACGGCGGTCACGCTGACCTGGTCGTAGGTGAGGCCCTCGACGCTGTGCATCACCAGCGTCTTGATCTGCGGCACCAGCGCGCCGACGTCGGAATTCGGGCGGTACTTGATGAACACGGCCGCCGAGGAGGGCTTGATGGTCTGCGCCAGCGGGTCGTTGTTGGGCAGCACGATCTGCACGCGCGCCACCAGCACGCCGTCGATCTTCGACAGCGTGGACGACAGCTCCTGCGACATGCCGTAGATGAAGCGCACGCGTTCCTCGGTCGGCGTGGATACCAGGCCGTCCTTCTTGAACAGGTCGCCGAGGTTGTCGAAGCGGCTCTTGGGCAGGCCGCGCGAGCGCAGCGCCTCCATGGCGCGCACCATCTGGTCGCCGTCCACCTCGAGCGTCCAGGTCTTGCCGCCGTCGGGCGTTTCCTTGGCGGCGTCGACACCGTTCTCGAGCAGCGCCACGACCATCTCGTTGACGTCCTGCTCGGACAGGTTTCCGTATAGTTCCTTCTTGCAGCCGGCGAGCAGCGCGCAGAGCGCGAAGGCGCCGACGACGGATGCGCGCCGCCATCCGGACCGGGTCTGTGACATGGGGTAAGTCTCGCGGCGGACCGCGCGGCGCCGTGGAGCGCCGCGTGTCACTGGTTCTTCATCAGCGTTTCGATCGACGACTTCGACGAGTTCACCACGCCCATCTTCGCTTCCATGTCGAGCTGGGTGGCGGCGAGTTCGTAGGTCAGGCGGATCGAGCCGGCATTGAGCTCGTTGAGGTTCATCTCGGGCGCGCGCTGCATGAACTCGGCGGCGTCGGTGACGCTGCGCTGCAGCTCGGCATCCTGCGCCGCCACCAGCTTCGAGGCGACTTCCATCGACGGGCTCTGGGCCGCGTGCGGCGGCGCCATCGAGGGCTTCTCCATCATCGCCTTGAACTTGTCGGCGGCCGCGGGCGAGGTACCGCCGCCCGCCGCGGCTTCCGGCTTGGACAAGGCTTCGAGCGAGGCGCGCAGCGCCGCGGAATGGTCGATCGCAGTCATCGTCGGGCTCCTCGTCAGGCTTCGTCGAGCGGGCGGACGACGTTCACGCGCGCAGCGCGACGCCGAACGGCAGGGATTCGAGGCCGGCGGCCGGCGGCACCGGCGCGGTGGGCACATCGGGCTTGTCGCCGCGGCTGGCCAGTTCCTCGTTCAACTCCTCGATCGAGGCCGGCGGCACGAAGGCGCCGCCGTTGCGGCTCGCGTTCACGGCGCTGACCAACTCCTCGCGCGCATGCAGGGCCTTGACGAGGGCCAGCGTATCGCGCGTCGGGTTGTTCTCGAGCACCTCGTTGGCGATCAGCTTCCAGTCGCCGTCGCCCTTGGTGGACAGGCAGAAGGCCAGCAGCGCCTTGGCGTAGGCGAAGCGCGGCGCGCTCTCGCTGACCTCGCGCAGCACCAGGATCGCGTCGTCCCAATGATTGCGGACCATGTGCAGGATGCCGTCCAGCATCTGGATCTCGGGCACCTTCGGACGCAGCACGCGCAGCGCGTCGAGCATCAGCTCGATGTCGTAGGGGTCCACCGACACCTTCGGGAAGGTCTGCAGCAGCGCATCGGAGGCCGTCTCGATCAGTCCTCCGACGATCTCCGGGCGGCAGTTCAGGTAATCGGGTGTGGCCTTGGTCATCGCGCATTCTCCTGGCGGATATCTTCGCGCCACGGTCGGGGTCGATCGGACGCACGACGGAACCTTAGCAACCGGCCGGGGGCCGCGAGATCGGCGATGCGAAGCCAGCGCACCGAAAGCGAAGGCGCGCGAACGCGGCTCGGACCCTCCCGCCGCCGCGGGCCGCGAAGCCGGGGCGCGCCGGGCCGGCGCGCACGCCGGGGCGCGCCCGAGCGCCGGCAGCCCGGCCGAAAAACCCTGTCCCGCGCCGCATTCCAGGCGCCTCGCGGGGCCGCGGCCGGCGTTTCCCGGGGCCCCATCGCTGCGCATCCGCCTTGCTCGCCGCCCCAACTTCGCATGCGCAGCGCCCGATTCGCGTCGGACAGAAAGCGCGGAGCGGCGCGCGGCTATCTTCGTCCGACCGGCTCGCTGCGCGCTCCCGCGCCGGGCCTGCCCGCCAACCCCTGCCCGCCCTCCCCGGCGAGCGCCTGCGTGAGCACCCCACCCCGGACCACGCGACGAGCGAGCGATGAGCGACGAAAAAACCGAAGAGCCTACCGACAAGAAACTGCGCGACGCCCGCAAGGACGGCCAGGTGTCGAAGAGCTCGGACCTGGCGGACGCGATCTCGATGACGGTGGCGATCGGCTTCGTGATGGCCGCCGGCGCCCACCTGCGCGACTCGATGCGCCAGCTGGTGGTGAGCGCGCTCGACTTCGTCACCACCGAGCACAGCATTCCCGACATGTTCGACCGGCTCTACCGCTTCGGCGGCATCGCGCTGCTGGCGGTGGTGCCGCTCGCGCTGGCCGCCGCGATGGCCGGGCTGATGGGCTCGGCGATGCAGGTCGGCCTGCAGATCGCCTTGAAGCCGGTGATGCCCAACCTCAATTCGCTGAATCCCGGCGAGGGCCTGAAGAAGATCTTCTCGATCAAGACCGTGATCGAGACCGCCAAGATGATCGTCAAGGCGGCGCTGATCTTCGCCGTGATGTGGGTGGTGATCCGCGGCCTGTTCCCGCTGGTGTCGGGCTCGATCTACCAGCCGCTGGCGGAGCTCTCGGCGATGTACTGGGGGATCCTGGTCAAGCTGATGATGATCGCCGCGGTGATCTTCGTGGTGGTGGGTGCCGCCGACGTCAAGCTGCAGAAGATGCTGTTCATGAAGCAGATGAAGATGTCGAAGGACGAGGTCAAGCGCGAGCACAAGAACGACGAGGGCGACCCGATGATCAAGGGCGAGCGCAAGCGCATCGCGCGCGAGATGGCCAACTCCCCGCCGCCGCGCATGGCGCGCGCCAACGTGGTGGTGGTCAACCCCACCCACTACGCGGTGGCGCTGCGCTACGCGCCCGACGAGCACCCGCTGCCGGTGGTGATCGCCAAGGGCATGGACGAGGCCGCCGCCGCGATCCGGCGCGCCGCCGCCGAGGCCGAGGTGCCGATCGTCGGCAACCCGCCGGTGGCGCGCGCGCTCTACAAGGTCGGCGTCGACGAGCCGATTCCCGAGGTGCTGTTCGAGACCATCGCCGCGATCCTGCGCTGGGTGGACTCGATCGGCGCGAGCCGCGAGGCGCAACAGCAGCACCAGGCGCAGCAGATCCACTGAGCGCCGACCCGGAGCCACGATGCTGAAGTCCATGAAACTCCCCGCCGGCGGCGAAATCGGGATCGTCGCGCTGGTGGTGGCGATCATCTCGCTGATGATCCTGCCGCTGCCGCCGCTGATGATCGACGGGCTGCTGGCCCTGAACATCACCATCAGCGTGACGCTGCTGATGATCACCATGTACGTGCCGGACATCTCGGCGCTGTCGGCCTTCCCCTCGCTGCTGCTGTTCACCACGCTGTTCCGGCTCTCGCTGAACATCGCCTCCACCAAGTCGATCCTGCTGCACGCCGAGGCCGGCACCATCATCGAGAGCTTCGGCAAGCTGGTGGTGGGCGGCAACCTGGTGGTGGGCCTGGTGGTGTTCGCGATCATCACCACGGTGCAGTTCATCGTGATCGCCAAGGGCTCGGAGCGGGTGGCCGAGGTGGGCGCGCGCTTCACGCTGGACGCGCTGCCCGGCAAGCAGATGAGCATCGACGCCGACCTGCGCGCCAACCTGCTCACGCCCGAGGAAGCCAAGCGCAAGCGCGCCACGCTGGCGGTGGAGAGCCAGCTGCACGGCGGCATGGACGGCGCGATGAAGTTCGTGAAGGGCGACGCGATCGCCGGCCTGATCATCACGCTGATCAACATCCTGGCCGGCATCGCGGTGGGCGTGGCCTACCACGGCATGTCGGCCGGCGACGCGGCCAACCGCTTCTCGGTGCTGTCGGTGGGCGACGCGATGGTCTCGCAGATCCCCTCGCTGCTGCTGTCGGTGGCCGCCGGCGTGATGATCACGCGGGTGGCCGACGAGCGCCAGACCAAGCAGCGCTCGCTGGGCGACGAGATCGGCCACCAGCTCGGCTCCAGCAGCCGCGCGCTGTTCTTCGCCGCGGTGCTGCTGCTGGGCTTCGCGATCGTGCCGGGCTTCCCCTCGCTGCTGTTCGTGCTGCTGGCCGGCCTGCTGTCCTTCGCCGGCTACAAGCTGGCGAAGAAGCCCGCGTCCTCGCGCGACAGCGAGCACGGCGGCGCCGAGACGCTGGCCTCGATGCAGCGCTCGGGCGCCAAGACGGAAGTGCCGCCGATCCTGCCGCGCGCGCCGCAGTTCGCCTGCGCGGTGGGCGTGCGCATCGCCCCGGACCTGGCCGCGCGGCTCTCGCTGCCGACCCTCGACATCGCCTTCGAGACCGAGCGCGCGGCCCTGCAGGAGATGCTCGGCCTGCCCTTCCCCGGCATCACGATGTGGATCCACGCGCCGCTGCCGGCCAACAGCTTCGAGATCCTGGTGCACGACGTGCCCCACCTCACCGTGACGCTGCCGGCGGGCAAGGTGCTGATTCCCGATCCCGCCCTGCTCGCGCCCGAGGTGGCCACGGCGGCCGCCGAGAAGCTGCAGTCGGTGGCCGAGCGCACCGAGGCCGGCCCGGCGATCGTGGCCGACGGCACGCCCACGCGCTGGCTCGACGACAAGACCATCCCGCCCAAGATGCCGGTGTGGCGCGCCGAGCAGATCATCCCGCATGCCTGCGTGGCGGCGATGCGCCGGCACGCCACGCTGTTCCTCGGCATCCAGGAGGTGCAGTGGATCCTCGACCAGCTCGGCCATGACGCGCCGGGGCTGGTGGCGGAAGTGCAGAAGGTGCTGCCGCCGCAGCGGATCGCCGACGTGCTGCGCCGGCTGCTGGAGGAGCAGGTCTCGATCCGCAACGTGCGCACCATCATGGAGAGCCTGATCGCCTGGGGCGCCAAGGAAAAGGACATGCTGATGCTGACCGAGTACGTGCGCGGCGACCTCTCGCGCTTCCTCGCGCATCGCGCCGCCAAGGGCGAGCGCACGCTGTCGGCGGTGCTGTTCGACATGCAGGCCGAGCAGCATATCCGCGCCGCCATCAAGCAGACGCCCACCGGCAACTTCCTGGCGCTGCCGCCCAACGACGCCGCGTTCCTGATCGACCGCATCCAGTCCTTCGTGGGCGCGGCGCCCCGCGAGGGCGTGGTGCTGGTGACCTCGATGGATATCCGCCGCTACGTGCGGCGCATGATCGAGGCGCGGCTGGGCTGGCTGGCCGTGTACTCGTACCAGGAGCTCGGCGAGCACGTCGAACTCAAACCCGTGGGCCGCGTGACGCTGACCGCATGACCACCATCGACTCGCGCAATGCGCGCATCATCCCCGGCGCCGCGCCCGCCGAGCCGAACCGGCCGCGCGAGCGCCGCTTCGACTACGCCTCGCTGGCCTCGCGCCGCGCCCCGCACCGGCAGCCCGCGCGCGAGCAGCCGCAATCGGGCGGCGGCGGGCAGGACAGCCCCGAGGCTGCCGAGCCGCAGGCCGAGATCGCGCTGTATTTCGAT
>NZ_VWWK01000286.1:0-5438 GCF_011753035.1 Burkholderia sp. Ax-1720
TGCCAACGTGATGCTCGGCGTCGAGCCGGCCGACGCCCGCATGCTGAAGCCGGGCGACACGCTGCGGATCGACGGACTGTCGCCCCGCGCCGGCACGCCGCGCGAGGGACGCGTCAGCGTCGTGGGGGCCGCGATCGATCCGCAGAGCCAGTTGGTCGACGTCGGGGCCGCGGTGCCGCTCGCCGGCAGCGCGCTGATCCCGGGCACGCGCGTGCGCGCGGAGATCGCCGCCAACTCCGGCACCTGGTGGAACGTACCGCGCCCTGCCCTGCTGCGCGATGCGCAGGGTGCCTATGTCTACCAGGTCGGCCCCGACACGCGCGCGCATCGCATCACCGTCACCACCCGGGTCGAGAACCAGGCCGGCTACGGCGTCGACGGCCCGCTCCATGCCGGCTGGCCGCTGGTGACATCGGGCAACTACGAACTTGCCGACGGCATGGCCGTGCGCGTCGACCAGGGGGGCGCGCGATGAAGGCCGGCCAATGGATGCAGGCGCATCGTCGCTCGCTGCTGTTCGTGATCGCGCTGCTGGCGATCGCCGGCGCGCTGAGCGCACTGCGCCTGCCGATCTCCCTGTTCCCCGACGTCGCGTTCCCCCGTGCGGTGGTATCGCTCGACGCCGGCGACCGGCCGGCCGAGCAGATGGCGGCACTTGTCACGATGCCGGTCGAGGAAGCCTTGCGGCGCGTGCCCAAGGTGCAGGACGTGGAATCGCGGACCAGCCGCGGCGCGGCGGAAATCTCGCTGAATTTCGGCTGGGGCACCGACATGGCGCAGGCCACCCTGCAGGCCCAGGCCGCGATCGCCGAAGTGCTCTCCACGCTGCCGCCGGGTACCACCATGCAGGTGCGCCGGATGGACCCGACCGTGTTCCCGGTGCTGGCCTACAGCCTGACCTCGGCCACCCGCTCGCCGTCGCAGTTGCGCGACCTTGCCCAGTTCCAGTTGCGCCCGCTCCTGTCGGCGGTCGCCGGCGTGGCGCGCGTGGACATCACCGGCGGCGCGCAGGACGAACTGCAGGTGGCCGTCGACCCGCAACGGCTGGCCGCCTTCGGCCTGTCGGTGGCCGACGTCTCGCGGGCGGTCGGCGCCGGCAACCTGCTGATGGCCACCGGCCGCATCGAGGATCACGACAAGCTCTACCTGGTGGTGGCCGATGCGGCCTTCGACGGCCTGGACGCGCTGCGCAAGGTGGTGGTGGCCAGCCACGGCGGCACCCAGGTGCGGCTCGATCAGGTGGCGACCGTCACGCGCGGCGTGGTCCCGCAATGGATCCGGGTCACCGCCGACGGCCGCGACGCCGTGCTGGTCAACGTCTACCAGCAACCTGGCGCGAACAGCGTGGCGATGGCCGCCGCGATCCGCGCCAGGCTCGACGGCTTCGCCGCGCAGATGCCGGCCGGCGTGCACCTCGCGAACTGGTACGACCAGAGCGAGCTGGTGGTGGCCTCGGCGTCGAGCGTGCGCGACGCGATCCTGATCGGCGTGCTGCTGGCCGCCGCGACCCTGTTCGTGTTCCTGCGCAACCTGAAGATCACGCTGATCGCGGTGGCCCTGGTGCCGGTGGTGATGGCGGCCACCATCCTGCTGCTGAGCGTGGCCGGAATGGGCTTCAACATCATGACGCTGGGCGGGATGGCAGCGGCCGTGGGGCTGGTGATCGACGACGCGATCGTGATGATCGAGCACATCGTGCGGCGCCTGCGCGAGCCGAACCAGCACGGTTACCACGGCCGCGTGATGCGCGCGGCGCTCGAATTCACGCGCCCGCTGGCCGGCTCGTCGGCGGCCACGCTGATCATCTTCGTGCCGCTTGCCTTCCTGTCGGGGGTGACCGGCGCCTTCTTCAAGGCGCTGTCGGTGACCATGGCCAGCGCGCTGCTGATCTCGTTCCTGGTCACCTGGCTGGCGATCCCGATCCTCTGCGACCGCTGGCTCGGCGCGAAGGATGCCGAGGCGCACCGCGAGACGCGGCTCGCCGCCTGGTTCAGGCAGCGCTACACGGCGCTGGTCACGCGCGCCAGCGCCAGGCCTTGGTGGCTGCTGGCCGGCGTGCTGCCGCTGCTGGCCGCGTCGGCCTTCGCCTATACGCAGGTGGGCAGCGGCTTCATGCCCTCCATGGACGAGGGTGGCTTCGTGCTCGACTACCACACCGCGCCGGGTACCTCGGTGGCCGAGACCGACCGGCTGATCCGGCAGGTGGAGGCGATCGTGCGCGCCAACCCCAATGTCGACACCTATTCGCGCCGTACCGGCGCGGGCCTGGGCGGCGATCTCAACGAGCCCAACAAGGGCGACTTCTTCATCCGGCTCAAATCCGGCAAGCGTGAACCGATCGCGGTGGTGATGGAGGAGATCCGCGCGCGCGTCGACACCCAGGTGCCCGGGGTGAGCATCGAACTCGCCCAGTTGATGGAGGACCTGATCGGCGACCTGACCGCCGTGCCTCAGCCCGTGCAGATCCGGATCTATGCCGACGACAGCGCCATGCTCGAACGCACCGCGCGGCAGGTCGCCGCGAAGATCGGCACGATCCGCGGCATCGTCGACGTGAACGACGGTATCAACCCGGCCGGCGACGCACTCGAGCTGCACCTGCGCGCGGATGCCGCCGCCGCCGAGGGCATGGATCCGCAGGCGATCGCCCAGCAGCTTTCCGACCTGCTGCAGGGCACGGTCGCCACCCAGTACCAGCTCGGCCCGAAGACGATCGGCGTGCGCGTGCAACTGGCCGGCGCCCGGCGCCTGACCGATTCCGAGCTCGGCCGCCTGTCGATCCGCGCACCGGACGGCCACCTGTTCGCGCTGTCGCGCGTGGCCGCGCCCGAAACCGTCAGCGGCCAGCCCGAGATCAGCCGCGACAACCTGAAGAGAATGGTGGCGGTCACCGCGCGCATCGACGGTCGCGACCTCGGCTCGACCATCGCCGAGGTGCGCCGCGCGCTGGCCGCGCCCTCGCTGCTGCCGGCCGGCGTCTACTACGAGCTGGGCGGCCTCTACCAGCAGCAGCAGATCGCGTTTCGCGGCCTGCTGGCGGTGTTCGGCGCGGCCCTCGCGCTGGTGTTCGCCCTGCTGCTGTTCCTCTACGAGCGGCTGCGCATCGCGCTGGCCGTGCTCGCCATGCCCTTGCTGGCCACCGGCGCGGTGTTCGTCGGGCTGTGGCTCACGGGCATCGAACTGAACATCTCGGCGATGATGGGGATGACGATGATCGTGGGCATCGTCACCGAGGTCGCGATCTTCTACGTGTCGGAGTTCCACGCGCTGGTCGACGAGGACGGCATGGCCGTTCGCGAGGCGCTGATCGCCGCCGGCCGCAACCGCTTGCGGCCGATCGCGATGACCACGATCGCCGCGATCCTCGCCCTGCTGCCGCTCGCCTTCGCGATCGGCCAAGGCTCGGCGATGCAGCAGCCGCTCGCGATCGCGATCATTTCCGGCCTCGCGGTGCAGTTGCCGCTGGTGCTGGTGGTGCTGCCGGCCTTGCTGCGGCTGCTGCTGGCACCGCGCGACGGTCGCGGCGAGCCCGAAGCGGACGCCCCCGCCGCGCACTCGCCGACCGAAGGCTGAGGCGGACGACCCCACCGCGCGCGCCGGCCGATGGCTGAAGCGCGCCGGGCCAACGCCGCCGGGGGCGCGCTCGCCTCAACCAGGCAGGGCCACCTCGCTCGGCGTGATGCCGGCAGGCGCGGGTTGCCGCGGCTGCAGCAGGTGCAATGACACATGGCAGGCCGGCAGTGGCGCATCGAATGCGTGGCGCGTGGTCTTGACCGGATAGAGATCGCCCGCCAGGGCCCGCGCGACGATGGCCTCGGGCGTCACCGCGTAGCCGGCGCGCGTGGCCTCGACCGGGACCTCGCGATACGCGAGCAGCAGCACCGGCACCCGCGCCAGGCCGAGCGCCAGCGCGGCGGCCAGCCGGTGATGGCCGTCCATCACCACCAGGCTGGCGCGCTCGGCCACCAGCGGCACGCGCCAGATGCCGCCGTCGCGCATCGAGTCGGCCAGCGCGGCCGCGTGGTCGGGATCGTGCCGCTCATGCGGCAACAATCGGACGGGGTCGATAAAGCGCAGATGCAGGGCGCGCAGCTTGCTCATGCCGGTTCGCCCCCGAAAAAGATCCGCTCCGGATGCGGATGGCTGAGGAAATCGTGATGCGAGATATGCCAGCCGTAGGCGCCGGCCAGCCGGAACACCACCCGGTCGCCGACGCGCAAGCGCTCGACATGGACCTCGCGGGCGAACACGTCCTTGGGCGTGCAGAGCTCGCCGCACAGGCTGATCCTGCCGTCGCGCAATTCCGGCCGCGCGAACGCATAGGGCCAGGCGTCGTTCGGCACCACCTGGAACGGGTGGTCGTGCTGCCAGGACGCGGGCAGGCGGAAGTGATGCGTGCCGCCGCGCAGCACCGCGAAGTCCCGGCCGTGATTGCGCTTCAGGTCGATCACCTCGGCCACGTAGCAACCGCAATCGGCCGAGATGAAACGCCCGCACTCGAACACGATGCGGCAGTCGACTCGCTGCTGCGCCAGCAGCCCGTGCAGCCCATCGCAGAAGCCGGTCCAGTCGAACTCCCGCGCGGGATCCGCATAGTCGATACCAATCCCGCCGCCGACGTTCAGTATCTCGAGCACGAGGCCATGCGAATCGCGCAGCGCGGCCGCGATGCCGAGGTAATGATCGATCAGCGCCAGGTGCGAGCGCGCGTCCAGGTTGTTCGACAGCGCGTGCAGATGCAGCCCTGCCAGCCGGATGCCCGGCAGCGCGGCCGCCAGCGCGATCAGCGCCGGCGCCTGGCGCTCGTCGATGCCGAACTGGGTGGCCTGCCCGCCCATCGTCAGCGTGCCGGTGGCGCGCGGCGCCGCGCCTTCCCTGCCGAACGGCAGCGGGTTCAGGCGCAACAGCACGCGCGCCGGTCGCCCCGCCTCGCGCGCGATCGCATCGAGTCGCCGCAACTGCAGCTCGCTCTCGACATGGATCAGTTCGACGCCATGCTCGAGCGCGCCGCGCAGCTCGCGATCGGTCTTGCCGGGGCCGCCGAACACGATCCGCGCATCGCCGGCCGCCTCGCGCACGCGCTCGATCTCGCCGAGCGAGGCCACCTCGAAACCCGCCACCGTGCCACGCAACGCGGCCAGCACCGGTGCGTCGCTGTTGGCCTTGACGGCATAGAACAGCTCGCATCGCTCGGGCAGCGGCGCCACCAGCCGCATGGCACGGGCACGCAGATGGTCGAGGTCGTACAGATAGGCGCAGGCCGGCGACGGCGCCCGCGCGAGATAACGTTCGATGATGTCGCGGTTCATGCGGTACCTGCCTGGAAAAAGCGGAGATGGTGTTCGCGCGTGGCCGCCAGCGCGCGGCGCGCGATCCCGCGGTCGTCGCCGGTGATCACCAGCCGGGCGCCCGCGCGGGCGGCGGCGGCGATCTCCTCG
>NZ_VWWK01000287.1:0-5499 GCF_011753035.1 Burkholderia sp. Ax-1720
CAGGCCGGCGCCGGCCAGCCCCGCCGGACGTGCCAGCGCGAGCGCGGCGGCCGCCGCCGCCTTGAGCCAGTCGCGGCGGCGCGCGCCGTCGTCCGGCAGGTCCGCCGTGCTGTCGTGGTTGGGGGGGATCGGGTGGCCGTGTCGCATCGTCAGGTGTCCGGGGTTCGCGCAGTGCGGTTGATCGGCGGCCGCGAGCCAGGGCGCGCGGCCGGAGCGCCGATGGTAATCAAGGCGGCCCGCAAGCCAAATCCCGATTGCTGCAATGCTTATCGAGGCGATGCGATAGCGGCTGGACACACGGTCGTCCCGCCGCCCCGGCTGGATCGCCGGCCGCGCCGGGCGGGAGCGCCGCCGGCGATCGACAACGCGAACCCGGACGAGATCCGGGCGCGTTCAGGCGACGTTCAGACGGTGGTCAAGCGGCGTTCAGGCAATCGTCAGCGTCACGGGCGGCAGGCCGGCGATCTGGCCGACCGCCACGCCGCTGCCGGCCACCTGCACCATGCCGACATAGGTGCCGGCCGTGATCACCTGGTCCGGCGTGAGCGCCACGCGCCGCGCGACGGTCGCGTGATTGACCAGCCAGGCCAGCAGCCGGCGCGGATCGCCCGCCGGGTTGCCCGGCGTGCCCGAGAACAGCGATTGGCCGTTGAAGGTGAAGGACAGCGAGGGCGCGAGGAACGGCAGGTCCTCGCGATACGGGACGAATTCGCCGGCCGCGAGCGCGGCGTGGTTGAGCAGGTCGGCGAGCTGGGCGAGGCGCTCGACGTCGGGAAAGCGGGCGAAGCGGCTCGCCACCACCTCGATGGTCGCGCCCACCGAGGCAATCGCCGCCGCCACCTCGGCCTCGCCATAGGCGGTCTCGCTCGGCTCGAACACGCGGCCCAGGCGGAACGCGATCTCGAGTTCGAGCCCGAAGGGCCGCCGCGCGTCGGCGGTATAGACGGCGGTATCGCCATGCATCACGCCGTGCGCCGGCAGCGGCGCGGCCGCGGGCGGCGCATCGGGCGACTTGGCGCCGACCTTCCAGCCGCCGATCCCGCCGCCGAGCGCGGCGATCAGCTCGTGCTGCGCCGCGTAGGCGGCATCGGCATCGGCCGGCTGCAGGGCCGCGGGCAGCGCCTCGATCGGCTGGTGGTTCGCGTTCGCCTGCGCGAGCAGGCGGCCAAGGGAAAGGGAGTCGTTCATCGCGGGGATCAGGTGGTGGCCGGGGATGGCGGACGCGCTGCCGCCAAGGCCACATGCTACCGGCGAATCGCCGCGCCTGCCGGGCGCGGCGCGCACCGCCTCAGAACCGGTAGCCGAGCGAGGCGAAGGTGGTCCACTCGGTGCGGCGCTCGGTGATCGGGCTGGAGGCCGCGAAGCGCTGCAGGCGCCCGAGCGTCGAATTGAGGGTGCCGACCCAGTGACGCGAGAAATCGTGCGTCATGTAGAAGTTCAGGTGCACGTCGCGCACGCCCGAGCCGGTGCCGTAGGACGGCAGGCCGGAAGCCGCGCTCTCGGCCGGCGAGATGCCGAACAGGGTGCGCGTGTAGGCGCCGTTGGCCCAGGTCAGGCCCGGCCCGATCGAGAACAGCCAGCCATTGAGCGGCAGCGAGGCATAGAGATCGGCGCTGGCGGTGGTGCCCTGCCCGTAGCCGAGCACGTCGCGATAGACGGCCAGCGCGCCGGTGAAGGCCCAGATCGTGTAGTCGGCGAACAGCTTGAGCTTGGGGCCGTCGTGCACGTCGGGCAGCCCGCGCAGGCGCGCGTCGTCCTTCGCGTCGCGCGACTGGAAATCGAAGCTGACGGCCATCCCGAGGTGGTAGGTGTCGCCGCTGGACAGCACGTTCCAGCCCAGCACGTCGGGCCCCTGCGAGAAGAAGCGGTCGCGGTAGGAGATGTCGAGCGCGGGGAACGGATAGGCCTTCAGGTGGCGCGAGCCCGGATACTGCGGCGCCACGTAGACGCCCGGGCCGATCGTGATCTTCCAGGGCGAGGCGCCGCTCGCCGCGGAGCCGGCGACGGCCGTCGCGCCGCTGCCGGATTCGGCATCGGTATCGGCCTGGGCGAGCGGCGCCGCGCAGGCGAGCGCAGCGGCCAGGGTGATGGTAGCGGCGCGGCTCGCGGCGCCCGGCATGGAGCGGGAAAGGACTGGCTTCATTTGGTCTTGCGGGCCACCGCCGCGAGCTGGCGCAGCCGCCGCGCGAGCGCTTTCGACACGACCGGCGGCGCCCCCGCGCCGGCGCCGTGCGCAATCTCGCTCTCGCGCAGGAACAGCGCGGTCTCGCGCGCGACGATTTCCCGTTCGTTGTCGGAAGTGATCATGTGATACGAATCGTCGAGCCAGATGGTGCGCAGGAAGCTCGCGCCGATCCGCTCGATGATGGTGTTCGGGTTGCGCGGGCTGGAAGTCTCGTCGTCGATCGAGTGGATCACCAGGGTGTCGTTCTCGATCTCGCCGAGCTGCCGGCGCGCCAGCCGAGCCAGCCGGTTCGCCTGGTGCAGCGCCGGCAGCGAGATCTCGGACGGGCCGACCTCGCTGAACGCGTCGCGCTCCATGGCGCGCGCGATCTTGGCGCGCAGCGCCTCGTTGCGCAGCCCGAAGGGCTCGGCCTCGCGGTAGCGATAGCGGTGCCGCAGCGGCGTGTAGTAGGCCAGGTCGAGGATGAAGCGGTACCAGGGAATCGCCCAGCCGTTGTAGGTCAGCGTCAGCGACAGCAGGGCCAGCGCCTGCGCGTCGGGACGCTCCTGGATCAGCCGCAGCGCCAGCGCCCCGCCGATCGACAGCCCGACCACCGAGACGCGTTCGTAGCGCGCGGCCAGCGCATCGTATTCGCGCACCGCGCCCTCGATCCAGCGCTCCATCGGCAGCTCGGCCGAGCCGGCGCTGTAGCCCTCGATCACCGGCGCGCAGATCGTGAAGCCCTCGTCCTGCAGGTAGCGCGCGAGGTAGCGCAATTCGAGCGGGGAACTCGACAGGCCGTGCAGCAGCAGCACCGCGTGGCCGTCGCCCTCGGCGAAGATCGGCGCGGCGGCGGAGGGTTTGGCCGTCGCCCGGGTCAGGCCGCTGTCGCTCGCGCCCATCTCAGGCCTCCTCGGTGCGCAGCACCAGAAAGTCGCCGGCATGCGTGGTGAAGCGCTCGCAGATGCAGGGCGCCAGGCGGAAATCGCCGCCCAGCGCGGCCGAGCGGATCCGCACGCGGTGGCTGCCCGCCGACAGCGCATGCGTGACGCGCTGGATATCGTCGGGATGGAGCTCGGCATGCAGCGGGCCGGGGGCGACCTCGCCGTCGAAGGGCAGCGGCGCGTCGACGCTCTGGCCGACCTGGGCGCGTTGCACGGCGTCGCGCTCGAGCGCCTTGATCAGAATCAGTTCCTGCTGGTGCTGCGCGAGATAGCGCAGCAGCCGATGCGTTTCGTCGACGGCGCGGCGCGCCAGCGCCCGCTCGTTGTCCTGGCGCAGCAGCATCTCGTAGCGCGACTGCGCCACCGCGGTGACCAGCCCGGCGCGATACTGCGCGCGGCGCAGGCGCTCGACCAGCACGATCACCAGCAGGGTCACCAGCGGATAGGAGATCAGCAGCACCACGTCGCCGCGCTCGATCACCAGGAAGTTCTCGAGCGAGCCATAGGGCGGCACGAACAGGAAGTCGGCGATCACCAGGCCGAGCAGCATCACGGTGAGCGCGGGCGCGAGGCCCAGATAGTATTCGACCAGCACCGCCGCGATCGCGAAGGCGGTGCCGGGCATCACCGGCCCAAGCAGCGGATGCAGGGCGAGCCGCACCGCCAGCGCGAGCACCAGGGCCCCCGCCGCGTATGCCCAGCGCCGCATCCCCGCGGGCGCCCAGAGACTCGCATTCCGAACTTTCATGTTTACCGGATATTTCAAAAAACGGTGAATGGTAACGAGTTTCGGGCGAGATTTGGCGAGCGCGACACGATGTTTTTCAACTTGTCACGCAGGCGTAAGGAGAAAGGGGCGGGAACGTGAAGTTTGTTGGTTTTTCGTCGTGTTTTGCGTCGTGTTTTGCGTCTGAATCCGCGTCTCGTTCGCAGTGGATCGCGGCGACCGATGGCGGCTCGCGCAAGGCCCGGATCGACGGCGGATCGAGCGCCGGCGCCTGCCCTTGCGGCATGCTTGCGGTTCATGCCCCGGCGCCCGGGAGCCGGCCCGCAACGGGGCAGGATCGCGCCGGCCGCGTTCTTCCCCGCCGCGCGACGAGCAAGCCGCGTGCTCGCCCAGGCGCGCGCATCCCGTCGCCGGCGCGGCCCGCGATCGGCGGCGGCCTTACATGCCGTCGATCGGCGTGACGTCGGGGCCGAAGACCACGCAGCCGAACGCGAAACGGCCCGGCTCGGCGGCCATGGCGCCGGCGAAGCGCACCGCCGGCAATCGGTGCGCGCCCGGCAGGTAGGTGCTGCCCGGCTCGGCCAGCGCGTCGGCCTGGCGCTTGGAGAGCGGCGCCGTCCAGCGCAGGTAGCCGGCGTGGAAGCCGGCGACATGGCCGTCTTCCTGGTTGTTCGAGATATCGAGGCCGGCCGGCACCGCCGAGGGCAGCGCCGCGAGCCGGCGCGCCGCGGCGAAGGCGGCGACGTCGCCGCTGGTTTCGGCGTAGAGGCTCAGGTCGAGATCGGCGTCGGTATCGCCGCTTTGCTGGCGCGCCAGATGGACCACGCTGACGGGATTGCCCTCGATCGTCACCGGGCGCGGAAAGCGCACCCGCATCTCCTCCCAGCGGTCGGCCGGATCCTCGCGGCGATCGTCGATCAGCACCCCGCCGTCGTGCGCGTAACCGGTGATCGACAAGCCCGCCTCGCGCCAGGCGGCGCGCTCGGCCGGCGATGGCGAACGCGCGCCGGGCTGGCAGCTCAGCAGGGATTGGAAACGGGCGGCGGCGAGATCCACGCCGTCGGCGTGCGCGGCATGCGCGGCCGGCAGGACGGCCAGCAGCCAGAGCGCGGCCCAGCCTCCCCGTGCGACCCGGGGATGCGGGCGGCGCGGCGCGGCCGGCGCCCGATGCGGAGCCCGCCCGGACAGGGATGCCGGCGGGGTGAAACGGCGCGGGTGGTTCATCGTAGCAGCGTTCGCTGCGCTCCTTCTGGGGTCTCGTCCGCGCGCTGGCACGGCGCGGCAGGACAGCCCTGCATCATGCCGAGAAGCGCCCCGCTTGCCAAGCGCCGCGCTGGCCCGCGCTTGCCCTCAGAGCATGCTGCGCGGCCGCTTCATGGTGCCGTCGACGAAGCGGCGCGCGCGGAATTCGCCAAGGTCCAGCGAAGGCTGGCCGCTGTCGACCAGCTCGGCCAGCAGCCGCCCGACGATCGGCCCCATCGCGAAACCGTGGCCGCAGAAGCCAGTGGCGATCGCCAGGCCCCGCACCGCCTCGGGCGCGTCGATCACCGGGATCCCGTCGGGCAGCACGTCGATCAGGCCGGCCCAGCTCTCGACCGCCTGCGCGGCCGCCAGCGCCGGGAAGATGCGCTTGAGCCGCGCCAGCGCGCGCGGGCCCTGCGCCG
>NZ_VWWK01000288.1:0-5461 GCF_011753035.1 Burkholderia sp. Ax-1720
ACGACAGTGGCGCGCGGCGCGTGCTGAGCACCCGGCGCGACGCCGCGCGCGTGCCGGCCACGGCGGCGGCGCGCGTGATGGTGGTCGACTCGCATCTCGATGTCGCCGGCGCTGGCGAAGCGCTGCCGGCCGTCGCCCCGCGCGCGGACGACATCGCCTACTGCATCTACACCAGCGGCTCGACCGGCCAGCCCAAGGGCGTGCTGGTGCCGCACGGCGGCCTCGCCAACCTGGTGGACTGGCATGTCGAGGCCTTCGGGCTCGATGCGGGCTCGCGCGTGGCGATGCTGGCCGGCCCGGGCTTCGACGCGGCGGTCTGGGAGATCTGGCCGGCGCTGTGCGCGGGCGCGAGCCTGGTGGAACCGCCCGCCGCGCTGCGCCACGACGCGGCCGCGCTGGCGCAATGGCTCGATGCCGAGGCGATCAGCCATGCCTTCCTGCCCACGCCGCTGGCCGAGGCCTTCCTCGCCACCGGCGCCGCGCCGCGCGCGCTGCGCGTGCTGCTCACCGGCGGCGATCAACTGAAGTCGCGCGCCGTGCCCGGCGCCGCGTACCGGCTCGTCAACGCCTATGGCCCGACCGAGAACAGCGTGGTCACCACGGCCGGCGAGGTTGCCGCGCATGATTCGACCGAAGGCGCGCCCGCGCTGCCCGATATCGGCCGGCCGATTCGCGGCCAGCGGCTGCACGTGCTCGATACGGCGCTGCGCGCCGTGCCGCTCGGCGTGGCCGGCCAGCTCTACGTGGGCGGCGCCGGGCTGGCCGCCGGCTACCTGGGGCGCCCCGAGCTGAGCGCCGAGCGCTTCGTGTTGGCGCCCCAAGGCGAGGCGGCCGGCACGCGCCTCTATGCCACCGGCGACGTGGTGCGGCTCGACGAAACCGGGCGCATCCACTTCATCGGCCGCGCCGACGACCAGGTGCAGATCCGCGGCTTCCGCGTCGAGCCGGCCGAGGTGGAGGCGGTGATCGCCGCGCATCCGGCGGTGGGGCAATGCAAGGTGCTGGCCTTCGAGCGCGCCGCGGCCGGGAAGCTGCTGGCCGCCTATGTCGCGCCGCGCGCCGGAGCGGGCGCCGCGCTGGACGAGGCCGCGCTGCGCGCCTTCGTCGAGGCGCGGCTGCCGTCCTATATGCGGCCCGCCGCCTATGTGCTGCTCGACACGCTGCCGCTCGACGCGAACGGCAAGATCAGCCGCCGCGCGCTGCCGTCGCTGGACGCCGCGCCGGCAAGCGCGGCCGAGGAAGCGCTGTTCGCCGACGAAGTGGAGCAGGGCGTGGCCGCCTGCTATCGCGAGCTGCTCGGCGGCGTGACGCCGCGTGCCGACGAGGATTTCTTCGCGCTCGGCGGCCATTCGCTGCTGGTCGCGAAGCTGGCCGAGGCGCTGCGCGAGCGTTTCGGCGTGACGGTGGCGATCGCCGAGCTGTTCACGCATGCCACGGTGGCCTCGCTGGCCGCGCATCTGCGCGAAGCGGCCGGCCATGCCGCGCCGGTGGCGCTGGCGCGTGTCGAGCCGGGCCTGCCGGTGCCGCTGAGCCCGGCCCAGCAGCGCATCTGGCTGCTGCAGAGCTACGACCCGGCCAGCACCGATTACCACGTCGGCGGCGCGCTGCGCGTGCAAGGCGAGCTCGATCTCGAGCGCCTGGAGCAGGTGCTGACGGCGCTGGTGGCCGAGCACGAGGCGCTGCGCACCTTTTTCCCGCTGCGCGACGGCCTGCCGGTACAGGAAGTGCGCGCGGCCGGGCCGTTCACGATCGAGCGACTGTCGGTCGAACTCGACGGTCTTGCGTCGACCGCGCACGAGGCGCGCGTGGAGGCGGCGATCGAGGCCTTCCAGTCGCGTCGTTTCGATCTGGCCGACGGGCCGCTGCTGCGCGCGGGCTGGCTGCCGCTCGCGGCGGACCAGGCTTACCTGCTGCTGAGCCTGCATCACCTGATCGCCGACGGCCGTTCGGTGGCGATCCTGCTCGACGAGATCGCACGGCGCGGTGCCCTGGGCGCGACGCTCGTCGCCGAAACGGCTGCCGCGCAAACCGCGTTGCAATACCGTGATTACGCGGCCTGGAGCCGCTCGGCCGAGGCGCAGGCCGCCGAAGCCGCCGCGCTGCCGTTCTGGCGCGAGCAGTTGACGGGCCTCGCCCCCGACGGGCTGGCCGCCTTGCGCCTGCCGCAAGCGGCGCGGCAGGCCGAAGCCGTCGAGGCCGGCGATATCGATACGGCGCCGGGCGACGAAGTCGCCGCCGAGCTGCCGCGCGAACTGGCCGCGGCAGTGCGCGCGATGGCCGCGCGCGAAGGCGTCAGCGAGTCCACCGTCTACCTGGCCGCCTATGGCCTGCTGCTGGCGCGCCTGGGCGGCGAGCCCGAGGTGCTGGTCGGCACCGCCTACGCGGGGCGCGACGTGCCGGGTACGGCGGCGATGATCGGCATGTTCGTCAACGTGCTGCCGCTGCGCGTGACGATCGGCGACGGCACGCCTTTCGCGCGTCAACTGCACGACTGGCGCGAGGCCAGCGTGGCGGCCTGGCGCCATGCGCGGCTCGGCTACGGCGAGATGGTCGAGCTGGCCGGCGTGGAGCGCGCGGGCGAGGCGGGCGAGCTGGTGCGCGCCATGTTCGACTACGAGGAGCGCGAATTCGGCGCGATCGGCTTCGGCGCGGCGACGCTCGCGCTGGAGCGGCGCGCCGACCGCAGCGCCAAGTTCGACCTCACGCTGCGCTGCCGCGCCGAGGGCGAGGCGATGCGCATCGCGCTGAACCATCGCCTCTCGGCCTTCGACCGCGAGCGCGCGACGCTGCTGCTCGACACTTATCGCCTGCTGCTCGAACAGGTGGTCGCGGCGCCCGAGCTGACGCCGGCCCAGACGCGCGTGGTCGACGCCGGCGCGGCCGAGGCGCTGCTCGCGCTCGGCCGTGGCTTCGGCTTCGGCGAGACCGGCGTGCTGTCCGGCGAACCGATCCATCACCACCTCGAGCGGATCGCGCGCCTGCATCCCGAAGCGCTCGCCGTGACGGGCGCCGATGCCGCGCAAGGCATCGCCTATGGCGCCTTCAACGCCCAGGCCAATCGCCTGGCGCGCCGCCTGCGCGCGCTCGGCGCGGTGCCGCGCGAAGCCGTCGCGCTGTGCCTGTCGCCGGGGCCCGGCTTCGCGCTGGCCGCGCTGGCCGTGCTCAAGCTGGGCGCCGCCTATGTGCCGATCGACCCGCGTTATCCCGAGGCGCGTCGCGCGCGCATCGTCGCCGATTGCGGCGCGCGACAGTTGCTGGTGGAGGCCGGCACGGCGCCCGAAACGCTGCCGGCCGGCGTGGCCGCGCTCGAGCTCGACAGGCTGGTCGCCGAGGCCGCCGGCCTGGACGGCGAGGATCTCGACGTTGCCGTCGCGCTCGACGACCTGGCCTACCTGGTCTACACCTCGGGCACCACCGGCACGCCCAAGGGCGTGGAGATCCCGCATCGCGGCCTGGCCAATCTCTGCGACTGGCACGCGCGCGCCTATGCGCTGCACGAGGCGCCGCGCACGACGCGCGCCAGCCAGACGGCCGGCGTCGGCTTCGACGCGGCGGTCTGGGAGATCTGGCCGTACCTGGCCACCGGCGCCAGCGTCTGGTTCGCGCCCGAGGCGGCGCGCCAGTCCTCGCGCGAGCTGACGGCCTGGTTCGCCGCGGCCGGCATCACCCACGCCTTCGTGGCCACGCCGCTTGCGCACGCGGTGCTGGCCGACGGCTGGCGCGGCACGCCGGCGTTCCGCTACCTGCTGACCGGCGGCGAGCGGCTCACGCGCCGCGCGCCGGCCGGCGCCGGCTACCGGCTGTTCAACCACTACGGCCCGTCGGAGAACAGCGTGGTGGCGACCGCCACGGAAGTGCCGGCGCAAACGCCGCACGCGCGGCAGGCGGCGCCCTCGATCGGCACCGCGATCGATCGCGTGCAGGCGCTGGTGCTCGACCGTCACGGCCAGTTGCTGCCGCGCGGCCTGGCGGGCGAGCTGCACGTCGGCGGGGCCTCGCTGATGCGCGCTTATCGCGGCAACCAGGCGCTCACGCAGGCGCGCCTGATCGCCGATCCGTTCTCGAGCGATGCCGGCGCCCGGCTGTATCGCAGCGGCGACCTGGTGCGCTGGAACGCGGCGGGCGAGCTCGACTACCTCGGCCGCGCCGACGACCAGCTCAAGATCCGCGGCCATCGCATCGAGCCGAGCGAGATCCTGCACGCGATCAAGGGCGAGGCGGGCGTCTACGACGCGGTGGTGGCCACTCACCAGCATGCGCAGGCGGGCTTGCAACTGGTCGCCTACATGGTGTTCGACGCCGCATCGACCGACATCGCCGGCACGCCGGCCGCGCGCGCCGCGTGGCTCAAGCAGGCGGTGGCCGCGAAGCTGCCGGCCTTCATGGTGCCGACGCACGTGGTCGAGCTCGACGCGCTGCCGCTCACGCGCAACGGCAAGGTCGACTACACGGCGCTGCCCGCGCCGCGCGCTTCGGTTGAAACGGGCGGGGAGGGCGAAGCGGCCCGCACGCCGCTGGCCACCGACACCGAACGCGCGCTGGCGGCGATCTGGAGCGAACTGCTCGGCGAGCGCGTCGACGACGCCCACGTCAATTTCTTCGCGCTCGGCGGGCACTCGCTGCTGGCCGCGCGCGCCGTCGCGGCGATCGAGACACGACTCGGCCGCGCGATTGCCCTGAAGGACTTCTTCATGACCCAGGACCTGGCTTCACTGGCGCAACGGCTCGATGACGATGCCGCGCGCCCGGCGGGCATCCCGCTCGCCCCGGCCGACGCGGCGATCCCGCTCGCGCCGCTGCAACATCGGCTGTGGCTCGCGCAGCGCTTCCATCGCGAGCACGTCGGCCACAACGTGGTGGGCGCGCTGCGCCTGAGCGGCACGCTCGATGCGGCCGCGTTCCGCGCGGCGCTGATCGATACCGTGGCGCGCCACGCGATCCTGCGCACCCGCATCGTCGAGACCGACGAGGGGCCGCGCCAGATCGTGCCCGCCGCGCAGGACGCGGCCACGCTCGTGGCGGCCGACGCCGACCTGCTGCAGATGAACCTGAGCGGCAACCCGGCCTCGATGCTGGATGGCTTCGTGCGCGACCATCTCGCGCGCATGGCCAAGGAGCCCTTCGACCTGGCCGCGGGCCGCCCCTACCGGCTCGCGCTGATCCAGACCGCCGCCGACAGCGCGGTGCTGGCGGCCAGCTTCCACCACATCGTCGTCGATGCCTGGTCCGCCGAGGTGTTCCTCGCCGACCTGCTGGAAGCCTATGCCGCGCATCGCGAGCAGCGGGCCGCGCGGCTCGCGCCGCTGGCGGTGCAGTATCGCGACTACAGCGTCTGGGCGCAGCAGGCGCTGTCCCGCGAGGAACCGGCCCTGCTGGATTTCTGGCGCGACTACCTGCGCGCGTTGCCGGCGCAGGCGCCGCTGCCGGTGGCGCGCGGCGCGGCCGAGGGCAGCGCCGGCCA
>NZ_VWWK01000289.1:0-5378 GCF_011753035.1 Burkholderia sp. Ax-1720
CGCCATGGCGCGAAATCGCGTCGAGCGTCAGCGCCACGCTCGACAGCGCGGTCTGCGCCGAGGGCGCGGGCGGGTTCGGCGCCGGCAGCGGCAGGTTGGCCGGCGGCGCGCCGCGCGCCGCCCCGGTCGGGATGCCGACCTGGGTGGCGGGCGCCCCGGCCGACACGCCGCCCTCGAGCAGGCTGTCGATACGGCTGGCGAGCATGGCGGCGGTAACCGCGTCGATCCCGGTCATGGTGAGTCCCCGCGCGGCCCGAGCCGGCGTCCGTGTCTGTCTGCGTCTGGTGGTGTGACGGCCCCGCCGCGACTAGCGCCGCGCCTGGTAGATGTCCTTGAGCATGCGCGTCGAGCGGCCCGCGTCGAACAGCGCGGACAGCCGCGCCACCTCGGGGCTGGCGAGATCGCGAATGGCGGCGTCGTCGGCCAGGATCCGGCGGATCAGCGCGTACTTGTGGCCGCGCTCGGTCGGGTCGAGCATCACCCCTTCCTCGGCGGCCTTGAGGCCGTCGACCAGCGTCTGGTACTCCGCCTGCAGCCCGTCGACCGCCGGCCAATCCGCACCGCGCGCGGCCATCAGCATCCGGCCGGACACTTCCGCGATCGCCTCGTAGCGGGCGAGATAAGCTGCCTTGCGACTCATCGTACGGCTTCCGGCTGGGCCTGCCCCGCCATCATGCGGGCCACTTCCGGGGCGATCCCGACCCAGGCTTCCTCGAGCGTGGCCAGCAGGCCGTCGACCTCGACCAGCATGGCATCGCTGGCGCCCACGTTGGCCTCCAGCAGCCGGCGCAGGATATAGGCATAGAGCGCGTTCAGGCGCTCGGCGATCTCGCCGCCGGCCTCGACGTTGAGCGAGGCCTGCAGGCCGCTCTCGACGATCTGCATGGCCTTGCCGATCGCCTCGCCGCGCGCCGCGACATTGCCGGTGTTCAGGTGCAGGCGAGCCTGGGCGATCGCCTTGCGGGCGCCCTCGTAGAGCATCGCGATCAGGCGATGCGGGGACGCGCCCATCACCCCTGTCTCGACGCCGACGCGCGCGTAGGCACTGGCTCCAGCGTGTCCTGGGGAAAACATGACGGCCCTCCTGTTGATGCGATCGTGACGTGTGGCGCGACGCCCGTCGAAACGGCATGCGTAACGCTGTGTAATACCGGCGTTATCGGTAATGACGGGGAAAGCTTTAGCGCGAAGTCGGCGCGAGGGGGTGCGCCGGCCGGGTCAGACCGACATCTGCATGATGTCGTTGTACGCGCTGACGAGCTTGTTTCGGACCTGCAGACCGAACTGCAGGCTGATATTGGCCTTCTGCGAATCGATCATCACGTCGTTGAGGGACACGTTCGGCGCGCCCAGCTCGAAGGCCTTGGCCTCGCCGGCCGCCTTCATCTGGGTGTCGCTGATCCGGTCCAGCGAGGCCTTCAGGGCCCCCGCGAAGCCGCTGGCCGTGGCGGCGCCGTTGCCGGCGGCCGTGGCCGCGGCGCTCGCGCCGCTCGCCTGGGCGGCCATCGCCTGCATCTGTTGCAGCGCCGAAGCGATTCCGTTGACGGGCGCGGTCATGGGGTCTCCACAGAAGATACGGATGGGAAACCGGCAAGGGGCCCCGGCGGGCCCGGCCCGATCCAGCCCCGAATCCGCGCCGAAGGCCGCCGCAAAAAGCGCGGCGCGACGACGCGATGCCGGATTGCGAGCAAGGATAGCAAGCGCGGCGGCGCCCAAAGCGGGCGAAGTACGGGGAAAACTCGGCTCTGTTCCCGCGATCGGAGCCGCCCGCGCGCCGGAATAATCGCATCGTGTCATTGTCCGTCCGCTCGGCCGAGCGGCAGCCCGCTGTGGAGAAACCCGAAGCATGGATTCGCAGGCCAACTCGCTGATCAATCCCGACGCGCGCAACGCCGTCGCCGGCACGCCGCCCAACGCGGCCATGGCCGCCGGTGCGCTGCCTGGCGCCGGCGCGGGCGCGGCCGGCGCGGATTTCGGGCTGGGCGGCTTCGCCGAGCGGCTGTCCGGCTTCCCGAACCTGTCGCGCATGCGCACCAACCCCAAGCTGCCGTTCGTGATCGTCACCGCGCTGGCGATCGCGGCGATCGTCGCGCTGGTGCTCTGGAGCCGCGCCCCCGACTACAAGGTGCTCTACAGCAACCTGTCGGACCGCGACGGCGGCGCCATCATTGCTGCCCTGCAGCAATCCAATATTCCCTACCAGTTCACCGATGCCGGCGGCGCGATCCTGGTGCCCGCCAGCATGGTGCACGAGACGCGCCTGAAGCTGGCCTCGATGGGGCTGCCCAAGGGCGGCTCGGTCGGCTTCGAGCTGATGGACAACCAGAAGTTCGGGATCAGCCAGTTCGCCGAGCAGGTCAACTACCAGCGCGCGCTGGAAGGCGAGCTGGAGCGCACCATCGGCTCGATCAACGCGGTGCGCGCCGCGCGCGTGCACCTGGCGATCCCCAAGCCCTCGGTGTTCGTGCGCGAGCGCGAGGCGCCCAGCGCCTCGGTGTTCGTCGACCTGTACCCGGGCCGCGTGCTGGACGACGGCCAGGTGCTGGCGATCACGCGCATGGTCGCCTCGGGCGTGCCCGACATGCCGGCCAAGAACGTCACCATCGTCGACCAGGACGGCAACCTGCTGTCGCAGCAGCAATCGGCCGCCGGCCTCGACGCGAACCAGCTCAAGTACGTCCAGCAGGTCGAGCGCAACACCCAGAAGCGCATCGACGCGATCCTCGCGCCGATGTTCGGCGCCGGCAACACGCGCGCCCAGGTCAGCGCCGACGTCGATTTCTCGCGCGCCGAGCAGACCTCGGAAAGCTATTCGCCCAACGGCAGCCAGCAGCAGGCCGCGATCCGCAGCCAGCAGACCACCAGCGCCACCGAGATGTCGCAAAGCGGCGCGGGCGGGGTGCCCGGCGCGCTGTCAAACACGCCGCCGCAGCCGGCCTCGGCGCCGATCACCGGCGCCAGCGGCGCGGCCGGCACGCCGCCCACGCCGATCAGCGACCGCAAGGATTCGACCACCAACTACGAGCTCAACAAGACGGTCAGCCACGTCGAGCAGGCCACCGGCGGCATCAAGCGCCTGTCGGTGGCGGTGGTGGTCAACAACCTGCCGGTGGCCGACGCCAAGGGCCACGTGACGATGCAGCCGCTCAGCGCCGACAAGCTCAAGCAGGTCGAGCAGCTGGTGAAGGACGCGATGGGCTTCGACGAGAAGCGCGGCGACTCGGTCAACGTGGTCAACAGCCAGTTCACCGCGCTGGCCGATCCGCTGGCCGACGTGCCCTGGTGGCGCACGCCGGACATGATCGCGATGGCCAAGGACATCGCCAAGTGGCTCGGCATCGGCGTGGCCGCCGCCGCGCTGTACTTCATGTTCGTGCGCCCGGCGATGCGCCGCGCGTTCCCGCCGCACGAGCCGGCGGTAGCCAGCGCCGGCGCGCTGCCGGGCCCGGACGAGCCCGCGCTCGACGGTCTGCCGGCGCTCGAGTCGAGCCTCGGCGCGGAGGCGTCGCCCGAGGCGGCGCTGCTCTCGTTCGAGGCGGAAAAGCACCGTTACGAACGCAACCTCGACTACGCGAAGCTGATCGCCCGGCAGGATCCGAAGATCGTCGCGACCGTCGTGAAGAACTGGGTGACCGATGAGCGCTGAAGGCCTGATGAAAAGCGCGCTGCTGCTGATGTCGATCGGCGAGGAAGAGGCGGCGCAGGTGTTCAAGTTCCTGGGCCCGCGCGAGGTCCAGAAGATCGGCGTGACCATGGCCGCGCTGAAGAACGTCACGCGCGACCAGCTCGACGAGGTGCTCAAGGAATTCGTGCAGGAGGCCGAGAAGCATTCGGCGCTGTCGCTCGATTCCGGCGAGTACATCCGCTCGGTGCTGACCAAGGCGCTCGGCGAGGACCGCGCCGGCGCGATCATCGACCGCATCCTGCAGGGCAGCGACACCAGCGGCATCGAGGGCCTGAAGTGGATGGACTCGGGCGCGGTGGCCGAGCTGATCAAGAACGAGCACCCGCAGATCATCGCCACCATCCTGGTGCACCTCGACCGCGACCAGGCCTCCGAGATCGCCTCCTGCTTCACCGAGCGGCTGCGCAACGACGTGCTGCTGCGCATCGCCACGCTCGACGGCATCCAGCCGGCCGCGCTGCGCGAGCTCGACGAGGTGCTGACCGGCCTGCTGTCGGGCAGCGACAACCTCAAGCGCAGCCCGATGGGCGGCATCCGCACCGCCGCCGAGATCCTGAACTTCATGACCAGCTCGCACGAGGAAGCCGTGCTCGCCAACGTCAAGGCCTACGATCCGGACCTGGCGCAGAAGATCGTCGACGAGATGTTCGTGTTCGAGAACCTGCTGGACCTGGAAGACCGCGCGATCCAGCTGATCCTCAAGGAAGTCGAGTCGGAAACGCTGATCGTCGCGCTCAAGGGCGCGCCGCCGCCGCTGCGCCAGAAGTTCCTGGCCAACATGTCGCAACGCGCGGCCGAGCTGCTCGCCGAGGATCTCGACGCGCGCGGCCCGGTGCGCGTCTCCGAGGTCGAGCAGCAGCAGCGCAAGATCCTGCAGATCGTGCGCACCCTGGCCGAGAACGGCCAGGTGGTGATCGGCGGCAAGGCGGAAGACGCCTATGTCTGAGCGTGCTCGCGGCGCGGCCTCGATGACCGCCTACCAGCGGTGGGAGATGGCCTCGTTCGATCCGAAGCCGCCCGCGCCGCCCGTCGAGGACGACGGCGAGGCGGCCGCCGCCGCGCTGGCCGCCATCGCGCTCGCGCGCCGCACCGCGGGAGAGCCGCGATGAGCCCGCCGCGCGCAACCCTGCGCCTGCAACTGCACGCCGGCTTCGGTTTCGACGATGCCGCCGCCTACGTGGACCAATACGCGAAGCTCGGCGTGAGCCATGTCTACCTGTCGCCGATCACCCAGGCCGAACCGGGCTCGACGCACGGCTACGACTGCGTCGACTACGGGCGCATCAGCGAGGAGCTGGGCGGCGAGCACGGTTTCGTGCGGCTGGTCGGCGCGCTGCGCCGTCACGGGCTCGGCACCGTGGTCGATTTCGCGCCGAACCACATGGGCGTGGGCGGCACCTCGAACGGCTGGTGGAACGACGTGCTCGAATGGGGGCCGCGCAGCCGTTACGCGCGCCACTTCGACATCGACTGGCAGCCCGCCGACCCGACGCTGCACGGCCGCGTGCTGCTGCCCTGCCTGGGCCGCCCCTATGGCGAGGCGCTGGCGGCCAGCGAGATCGCGCTGCAGGCCGACCCGGCCAGCGGCCGGCTGTCGGTGGCCTGCCCCGGGCGCACGCTGCCGATCGGCCTGGGCGCCTATGCCGAGGTGCTGCGCGCCGCGCACGATCCCGGCCTCGACACGCTGGCCGCG
>NZ_VWWK01000290.1:0-5266 GCF_011753035.1 Burkholderia sp. Ax-1720
CGTCGCCGGCCGGCGCGCGCGGGCTGGCCGGATCGGGCCGGCGCGGCTCAGCCGGCGACACCGCAGTGCTCCATCAGCTTGACCAGCGGGCGCATCGGCTCGCTGGCCGGCACGTTCATCGAATACACCGCCACGTGGGCCGCCTCGAAATCGACGCCGAACTGCGCGCGCAGGTTGTCCTCGATGCGCAGCAGGTAGCCGTCCACGCCGCTGGCGCCGGACAAGGGCATCAGGGTCAGCACGGCGCGGCGCCTGCTGCCGATCACCTCCCACTGCGAATCGAGCGCGCGGCGCGTGCGCACGATGTGCTCGCAAAGCGCGGCGCCCTGCTCGTCGTTGTCGAACACCAGGGTGACCACCGAGGACAGCACCTGCGAATCGCGGCGCAGGTGCACCAGCCGCGCGTAGTCGAGCGCGAAGCGCTGCGGGCAGGCCGGGAAGGCGCTCAGCATCTCGTGCGAGACCTCCGCATGGCGCACGCCGTCGGCGTAGAAGCTGCAGAGCACCAGCAGGAACTGCAGGTTGTCGCGGGTGAGCGCCAGGAACGGCATGCGCTCGATCGCCACCACGCCCACCGGCTCGCCCTTCACGTCGAGCAGCGGCACGCAGGCCAGGTAGCGGCTGCCGATCGCGGCGGCGCTGGCATGCGCCTGCGCGTCGACATGCACCAGCCGGCGCGTCTCGATCGCCTCGCGCACCAGCGGATCGTGCACGTCGAGCGGCCCGGCGCCGCCCACCGAGGCGGCCGCCTCGGCCGCCGGCGCGCCCTGCCGCCAGGCGTGCACGCTGGCCACCTCGAGCTGCACCGCCTGCGCGGCCGCGTCGAGGAAGGCCTGGGCGCCGCGCAGCGCGAGATCGCCCTGCTCGGCCGGGCTCGGCAACTGCTCGAACACCACCGCGCGCAACCGCGCCAGCGAATCGCGCAGCGTCGCCGGGCGGCTCAGCAGGTCCTGCTCGAGCCGCTCGTGCGAGAGCCGCAGCATGAACTGGTTGCGCGTCAGGATCGACAGGCGCTCGGACAGGTAGTCGTTGGCGATCCGGTTCTGCCGCAACCGCGACATCCAGATGTCGCCGAACTGGCCGGTCAGCAGCGTGAGGAAAAAGCCGCCGAAGAAGAAGCCGACCGGGAACGGCCGGCTCAGCACCGTGTCGCCGGTGAACACCGCGCTCGCGCCGCCCGTGCCGGCCGCCACCGCGGTGACGACCGGCACCGGCACGGCCGGATACAGCAGATACCAGGCGGCCAGCAGCACGAAGCCCGATACCAGCCCCGCCACCGAGCCGTAGCGCAGCGAGACCACCACCGGCACCAGCCAGATCCACCCGAAGCCGCTGTGGATCAGCAGCGGATCGTCGGCCGAGAAGGCGCGGCACAGGCCGATCGCGATCAGCGTGAAGCCGAGCGTCTCGAGCAGCGCGACGGTGCGCCGTCGCGCGCTGCCCTCGGGCGGCGCGATCAGCGTGCTCCACCATGCCGCCGCGCCGGTCGCGCGCACGGTTCGCGACTGCCGCGCCGCGCGCGGCTCGCCCGGGTCCGGCCCGGTTGCCTGCGTATTCATGCCCACCGCCTGATCGATGTCGATATCGGTTTCATCACCGCCCCGCCCTCGCCCGCCAATCCATGGAGGCTCAGCGGCCGAGCGGCGCGAGCAGCTCGCGCTCGAGCTTCTGCGCCACGCCCGACAGCGCGTCGCGGCTCCAGCCGGTGCGGCTGCCGGTGCCGGTCCAGACCACCTTGCCGCTCTGCACGTCGATCACGTCGAAGCTCAGGCCGACGGCCGGCTCGCCGTCCACGCCGACCTTGTAGCGCCACTCGTTGACCGAGCCGGTCAGCGCGTAATGGATGTTCTGCTGGCGCGCCCAGTTCAGCGCGTTCTGCTGCGCATCGGGCTTGGCCGGGTCGAACAGGGTCTCGTCGTCGCCGCCGCCCGGGTAGGCCACCAGGTTCTGGTAGCCGAAGGTGCGCAGCAGGCTCTGCGCGATCGAGCCGGCGCGCTGGCCGGCCTGCGGCGTCTCGGTGTGGTTGGCGATCGGCAGGACGGTCCAGGTCTCGCCCTTGGCGGCGGGAATCGCCGCGCTCTGGTCGAGCACCGCGCAGCCGCCCAGCGCGGCCGCCGCGAGCGTGACCGCGCCGGCCAGCGCGACGGCCCGCAGGTGCCGCGATGCGTGCTTCGTGTTCATGCGTTTCTCCTCAGATTGCGTTCAATACAGCCAGCGGTACCGCGCGCCGATTTCCTTCACGGACGTCGAACTGTTCGACGACGCCCCTTGATACAGCCCGTACAGCAAGGCCTGGTCGCCGCCGAACACGCTGCCGGCGAGCCCCAGCTCGACCTGCCCGGTCCAGCCCGCGCGCGAGTCGCGCACCGGGCCGGCCGAGAACATCGGCCGCCAGCCCTTCGAATAGGTTTCCGGCAGGTCGTCGCCGAACGAGAACAGCAGCGCGCCCTGCGTGAAGGTCTGCGGCATGAAGGCGGCCGCGGTGGGCAGCGTGCCGGCCGGCAGGATCGCCGCCAGCCGCGCGCCCGGCACGCCGCCGGCGTTGCTGTACTGCCCGTGCGTGAAGACCGCGCGGATCGTGTAGTCGGGATAGTCGGCCTTGATCTTGTAGCCGGCGCTCAGCTCCAGCAAATGGCCATCGCCGAAGTAGGTGCGGTCCTGGCCGTGGAAGCGCGAGTATTCGTAGCGGCCGCTGCCGAACCAGTGCGGATCGAACTGGTAGCTCAGGCCCACCGAGGCCAGGTCCTTGACGCCGCCCACCATCAATTGCGTGGTTTCGGTCGCGTCCTGGTTGTAGCCGACCGCGTAGCTCAGGGTGAGCTTCGAGTTCAGGCGCGCCCGGCCGTCGACGCGCGCGGTGGTGATATCGCGCAGCGCCTCGCGGCGGCCCACCGTCAACGTTTCCTGGTCGTCCTGGCCCTGGTGGCGGTACATCGCGCTGAGCACGCGGTCCTGGCTCGGAATGTGCGGCAGCGTGGCCGCGTCGCTCGACTGCTCGCGCTGGCGATAAGTGAGGCGCACGCTCTGCGAGGGCGTCAGCCGCGCACCCACCGAGGCGCTCTGCTCGTTGTAGCGCAGCGCGCCCTGGTTGCTGTAGCGCGTCGAGACGTCGACCGACTGCGCGCTCTTCATCAGGTTGTCGCGCAACTGCTGCTGCATCACGTCGTCGTGCGGGGTGGCGATCAGCGACTGGTAGGCCGTCGATTGCGCGTCGGTCAGGCGCCCCGTCAGGGCCTGGGCGTCGACGCGGTTCTGGCGCGGGATCAGGTCCGGCAGCGTGTCGAGCAGGCGGTTCAGCGTATTGACGTCGCCCTCGTCGATCGCCAGCTGCGCCTCGGCATAGACCGGGCGCGTGTTGCGATCGATGAACAATTTGGTCAGCCACGCATGTTCGAGATCGGGTTCCTGCTGGGCCTGCGCCCAGGAGACGGCGGCCTCGCGCGCGATCGCCGAGACCACGCGCTGCTCGCGCTGGATCGCCTGCTGCTTGAGCGGCGGCAGCATGGCGAAATCGCCGAGTTGCGACTGATAGGCCGCGCCGCCCGGCCCGCCATTGCCATCTTCGCCGTCGCCGGCCGCGTCGGCGCGCAGCATCGCGATCAGCACCGCGCGCGACTGGTCGCCGTTGGCGAACTGGGTGGTCAGCGAAACGAAACGGCCGGCCAGGTCCTCGCGCTCGGCTTCGGGCAGCGGCGCCGCGTTCGGGTCGCGGCGGCGCCGCGCCAGCTCGACCCAGGTCGACTTGCGCAACTGCCAGGCATCGTCGGCGCGGCCGTCGAGTTCGAGCGCATCGGCGAAGGTCAGGCGCCAGAGCGGATCCTGGCGGTTCGCGTCGGCCTGCTTGCGCAGGTAATGCAGCGCCATGCGGCCGTCGCCGAGCCGCAGCGCGGCCGCGATCATCGGCGGCCACAGCGGCGCGTCGCTCTCGGCATGGGCGCCGTAGCGGCTCATCGTGTCGCGCAACTGCGCCTCGGTGCCGCGATCGTTCAGGTACCAGAGCCAGGTGACCTGCGCCTCGGTGCTGTCGGGCGCGATCGCCAGCGCGCGCTGCACGTCGCGCGCCACGTCCTGCTGGCGGCCCGCGTCGCGCTCGTACTGGGCGCGCGCCAGCAGGAACGGCGCCGACTGCTCGGCCGCCGCCAGTTGCTCCGCGCTCAACGAGGCGAGCAAGGGCGCGATGCGGCCGCGCGCGTGGGCGCGCTCGTAGTAATAGATCGCCTGGGTCAGCATCCGCACGTTGCCGGTCTGCCGGTAGCCGTATTCGGCCAGGCGCGCCGCGTCGATCGGCGTGTCGTCGTAGAAGCCGATCATCGCCTCGAGGTCGTCGCGGCCGGCCTTGCCGCTGGCCAGCAGTTCGCGATAACCGGCGCCCGTGTCGTGCTGCTGCTGGGTGGTGGTGCCGAGCAGCGCGTAGAAGCGCCAGAAATCCTGGTCGGCCGGGGTGGCACCGCGCTTGCCCTCGTTCATCGCGGCCAGCGCCGCGTCGAAGCGGGTGCGCGTGTAGAGCATGGTGGCGATCTTCAGCGCGTAGCCGGCGTTCGGGCCGTAGTCGCGCTCCAGGTCCTGCCAGCTGCGCAGGGCCAGGTCGTCGTCGCCCTTGCGTTCGGCCTCGGTGGCGTAGCGCTCGCGCGCGAGCCGCCCGAGCGGTCCCTTGAAGCGGGCCTGCAGGAAGCGCAGCGCGCCGTCGGGGTCGCCGTTCAGCTCGTAGGCGTTGACCACCGCGTCGAGCCGCTTGATGTCGCCGGGGCTGGTATCGGCCTGGTGCAGGGTCAGCGCCAGCATCGCGCGCTGGTCGTTCAGGCCCGGCGCGAGCCGCGCCACCTGCTGCCAGGCATGGGCGTCGCCGCGCGATTGCGCGAGCGCGAGGTAGTTGGCCAGCGCCACGTCGGGATGGTGGTTCCATTCCGCCACCTGGGCGAGCCGTTCGCGCCAGCTCGCGGCGCCGGGGTCGCGCTCGAGCGCCTGGTTCGCGACGCGCTCGGCGCTGGCGACATCGCCGGCGGCCAGGAACACGCGATAGGCCAGCGCGAAATCGGCATCGCCGGCCTTCTGTTTCGGGGCCGCGTCGGTCGCCGCGGCGGAAGGCGGCGAAGCCGGCACGGCTGGCGTGGCCGTGGCGCTGGTGGCGTCCGCCGGCGCGGCGGGCGCGTTCGCCGAAGCCGGCGCGCTGCCCGAGATCGGCCCCGTCACCACCTTGCCGTCCGCGCTCGAGGCCGAGGCGGTGGTCGAGGCGATCCGCAACAGTTGCACGCCCTCGCCCGAACGC
>NZ_VWWK01000291.1:0-5320 GCF_011753035.1 Burkholderia sp. Ax-1720
CGGCGGGCCAGCCGCCGGCCGCGCTCGGGCCGTACCTGCATTCGCTGGTGGCGATGATCTCCGGCTACGAGGAGGGCATGGCGCTCGACGGCCCGGCCATCGATCTCGCGCTCTACCTGCTGCCCGCGCTGGCGCTGCTCGCGGCGATCGCCCTGCGGCGCGGCGAGGCGTTCACGCTGCGCGCCTTCCTGCTGCTGTCCTTCGCGGCCTTCCTGTTCCTCTGCTTCAAGGGCGGCTTCGTGCGCCACGACGATCACGCGCTGATCGCCGCCAGCGCGATCGCCTTCGCGGGCCTGGTCTTCGCGCTGGCCGCGCCGTCCTGGTCGGGCGCGGGGCTGGCCGTGCTCGGCGCGGTGGCGGGCTGGGCGATCGCGCTGCACTACACCGAGGCGACCCCCGCGCGCTACGCGATGAACGTCGCGCGCACCGCGCTCGGCGTGAGCGAGGGCATCGCGCTGCGCGCGCGCGGCGATGCGCTCGCGCAGGCCTACCAGGCGCGCCTCGCCGCGCTGCGCCGCGAGCACGAGGTGCCGCTGATGAAGGGCAGCTCGGACATCTATTCGTTCTGGCAATCGGACCTGCTGGCGGCCGGCAACGCATGGAACCCGCGTCCGGTGATCCAGAGCTACGCGGCCTACAGCCCGATGCTGGCGGGCCTGAACGCGGCCCACCTGGCCGGCGCGCGCGCGCCCGACACGGTGCTGATGCGGGTCACGCCGATCGACGGCAAGTACCCGACGCTCGACGACGGCCCGAGCTGGCCGGTGCTGATGCGCGACTATCGGCCGGTGGCGTTCCGCGACAACTTCCTCTACCTGGCGCATGCGCCGGCGCCGGCCCGTGCACCGGCGCCGGTGCTCGCGGCCGACGCGATGCTGGGTGCGCCCGTCACGGTGCCCGATTCGGCCGTGCCGCTGGTGGCGAGCCTGGCCATCGAGCCGAGCCTGGCGGGGCGCCTGCGCGCCTTCGTGCTGAAGCCGGCCGCGCTACGCATCCGCGTCACGCTGCGCGACGGCAGCGAGCACGACTACAAGCTGGTCTCCGGCATGGCCCGCGCCGGCTTCGTGCTGAGCCCGCTGGTGCGCAACTCGACCGAGTTCGCGCTGATGTACGGCGCGCCGGGCACGCTGCGCTCGCAGGAGGTGACGCGCTTCACGGTGGAGGCGGCCGACGGCGGCGGCTATGCCTGGCAGAGCCATTACCGGGTGACGCTGACGCCCGCGCCGGTCACGCCGGCGGGCGAGCCCGCCGGCCTGTTCCGGCACGATCCGCTCGGCGATCTCGCGCCGGCCGATCGCAGCGCGCGGCACCGCGAGGGCGCCTGCATGGGCGGCCTGCTGGTGCTTAACGAAACCTACCCGGCGCCGGCCAGCGCGCGCATCGACCACGTCCTGTCGGCCGAGGGCTGGCTGGTGGCCCAGCCGCAGACCATGCGGCCGCCCGAGCGCACCTACCTGAGCCTGACCGACGCCAGCGGCCACGTGCGCTACGCGCCGACCCGCGCCATGCCGCGCCTGGACGTGCAGGACATGATCGGCGCCGGCCCCTTGCCGGATCTCGGCTACACCGCCTATCTCGACCCGGCCGGCCTGCACGGCAGGCAGACGCTCGGCGTGGCCTACGCCAGCGAGGGCGAGCTGGTGTCGTGCAGCAACACCCGCGTGGCGCTGCAGTTCGCCGACTGAGGACCCTGCGATGAACCCGAACCAACTGGCATTGCTCTATCGCAAGCGCTTCGCCGACCACGTGCTGGCGCGCAAGAACGCGATCTGGCGCACCATCCATGGCAGTTTCCTGAAGCGCTACGTGGCGCCCGGCGACACGGTGGTCGACGTCGCCTCGGGCTACGGCGAATTCATCAACCACGTGCAGGCCCGGCGCCGCATCGCGATCGACCTGAACCCCGACGCGCGCCGCCACCTCGCGGCCGGCATCGAGTTCCACCAGGCGCCGGCCACCGAGGTGGGCGAGCTGGTGGCGGGGCAGGCCGACCTGCTGTTCACCTCGAACTTCCTCGAGCACCTGCCCGACAAGGCCACCCTCGACAGCTTCCTGGGCTCGGTGCGGCGCGCGCTGAAGCCGGGCGGCCGCTACCTGATCCTGGGGCCGAACCTGCGCTACCTGGCGGGCGCCTACTGGGATTTCTACGACCACCACCTGGGCCTGACCGACAAGTCGCTGGCCGAGGCGCTGCACCTGGCCGGCTTCGAGATCGAGCGCTCGATCGACCGCTTCCTGCCCTACACGACGCAGGGCGCGCTGCCCACGCATCCGGCGCTGGTCTGGCTCTACCTGCGCCTGCCCCTGGCCTGGCCGCTGCTCGGCAAGCAGTTCTTCATCGTCGCGCGCAAGCCCGCCGATGCCCACCCGCGCTGATCCCGACGAGGCGACTCATGCAAGCTGACAAGATACTCGTCGTCGATCTCGACGGGACGCTGATCCAGTCGGACATGCTGGTCGAGTCCGGGCTCGCCTACCTGAAGCGCTGGCCGCATCGCTTCTACCGGCCGCTGCTGTGGCTGCTCGAGGGCGGCAAGGCCGGCCTCAAGCAGCGCCTGGCCGAGGCCGCCGGCGTCGACGTCACGAGCCTGCCCTACAACGGCACGGTGCTCGAATGGCTGCGCGCCGAGCGCAGCCAGGGCCGGCCGATCACGCTGGCCACCGCCAGCGCCTCGCACTACGCCAATGCGATCGCCGGCCACCTGGGCCTGTTCGACCGCACCTTCGCCAGCGACGGCGCCGTCAACCTGTCGGCCGACAACAAGCGCGACGCGCTGGTGGGCGCCTACGGCGACAAGGGCTTCGACTACGTCGGCAATTCCCGCGACGATCTCTCCGCCTGGCGCGCGGCCGAGCGCGCCTACGTGGTCAACGCGCCCAAACGCATCGCGCGCGAGGCGCAGCGCAACGGCAACGTCGAGCACGTGATCGACACGCGCGCCGGCACGCTGCGGGTCTGGGCCCGCGCGCTGCGCCTGCACCAATGGCTCAAGAACCTGCTGGTGTTCGTGCCGCTGTTCGCCGCGCATCGCGCCGGCGAGCCGACGATGTTCTGGCAGGGCCTGCTGGCCTTCCTCGCCTTCGGGTTGTGCGCCTCCAGCGTCTACGTGCTCAACGACCTGGTCGATCTCGACGACGATCGCCATCATCCGGTCAAGCGCCATCGGCCGTTCGCCAGCGGGGCGCTGTCGCTGCTCTCGGGGGCGATCGCCTTTCCGCTGTTGCTGGCCGCCTCGCTGGCGATCGCGCTGAGCAGCCTGCCGAGCGCGTTCTCGCTGGCGCTGGCGGCCTATTACGCGCTCACGGCGGCCTATTCCTTCGTGCTCAAGCGCATGGTGATCGTCGACGTGATCGCGCTGGCCGCGCTCTACACGGCGCGGCTCGCGGCCGGCACCGCCGCCTTCGGCATGCGCCTGAGCTTCTGGCTGCTGGCCTTCTCGATGTGCATCTTCCTGAGCCTGGCGCTGGTGAAGCGCTACACCGAGCTGGTGGCGCTGGCCGGCGGCCAGGCGCGCGGGCGCGGCTATGTCAGCGACGACCGCGTCATCGTGCTGGCGCTGGGCGCGGCGGCCGGCTACCTGTCGGTGCTGGTGCTCGCGCTCTACATCCAGGACCCGGCCACCCTGATGCTCTACGCCAATCCGCAGCGCATCTGGCTGTCCTGCCCGCTGCTGCTGTACTGGGTCAGCCGCACCTGGATCATCACCAACCGCGGCCAGATGAACAGCGACCCGGTGCTGTTCGCCGCCACCGATGCGACCAGCCTCGGCGTGGCCGCGCTGTTCGTGCTGGTCTTCGTCAGCGCGATATGAGCACGACCGGCCTGCGATCCTGGGCGCGCTATCCGCGCCATCCGCAAACGGGCGCGCCGGTGCATTGGCGCGACAGCCTGCCCGCGCTGCTGAGCGGCCTGAGCCGGCGGCAGGCCTCGGTGCTGGCCTACGGCAACGGCCGCAGCTACGGCGACAGTTGCCTGGCCGCCTCCGACCAGGTGCTGTGGATGAAGTCGCTCGACCGCTTCATCGCCGTCGACTGGCAGAGCGGCCTGGTGCGCGCGGAAGCCGGCATGACGCTCGACGTGCTGCTCGGCGCGGCGCTGCCGCGCGGCTGGATGCTGCCGGTCACGCCGGGCACGCGCTACGTGACGCTCGGCGGCGCGGTGGCCAACGACGTGCACGGCAAGAACCATCACGTGCGCGGCACCTTCGGCCGCCACCTCAGGCGTTTCGGGCTGGTGCGCTCCGATCTCGGGCCGCTCGAGGTCGATGCCGAGCGCCATCCCGAGCTGTACGCGGCGACCATCGGCGGGCTCGGCCTGACCGGCGTGATCAGCTGGGTCGAGCTGCAACTGATGCCGGTGCCCTCTGCCCGCGTCGACCTGCGCCAGATGCGCTTCGGCGGGCTCGACGAGTTCTTCGCGCTGTCCGACGAGCACGACGCGCGCCACGAGTACAGCGTGGCCTGGGTCGATTGCGGCAGCCGCGGCAAGGCGCTGGGCCGCGGCGTGCTGACGGTGGCCGACGCGGCGCCGGCCGAGGCGCCCGGGCAGGGTGGCTCGGGCGAGGGGGGCGCGGCGGCTGGCGCCGGCACGCGCGGCCTGCCGTCGACGCGCCCGCTGACGGTGCCGTTCACGCCGCCGTTCTCGCTGGTGAACCGTCTCTCGGTGCCGGCCTTCAACGCGCTGCATTACTGGCGCGCCGGCCGCGCCGCGGGCAGCGCGCGGGCCGAGCTGCTGCCGTTCCTCTACCCGCTCGACGGCCTGCTCGAATGGCACCGCATCTATGGCCGGCGCGGTTTCCAGCAGTACCAGTGCGTGGTGCCGGCGGCCGACGCGCGCGACGCGATGGCCGAGATGCTGGCGGCGATCGCGGCCAGCCACGCCGGCTCCTTCCTGGCCGTGCTCAAGCGCTGCGGCGCGCTGGTCTCGCCGGGGCTGCTGTCGTTCCCGCTCGAGGGCACCTCGCTCGCGCTCGACTTCGCCCAGCACGACGCGCGCAACGCGGCGCTGTTCGCGCGGCTCGACGCGATCGTGCGCGCCGCGCGCGGCCGTCTCTATCCCGCGAAGGACGCCCATATGTCGGGCGAGGACTTCCGGCGCGCCTATCCGGCCTGGACGCGCGTCGAGGCCTTGCGCGACCCGGCGATCCAGTCGCGTTTCTGGCAACGGACCACCGAGACATGAAGACCATCCTGATCGTGGGCGCGACCTCGGCGATCGCGACCGAATGCGCGCGCCGCTGGGCCGGCGAGGGCGCCGCGCTGTGCCTGGCCGGCCGGCGCGCCGACCGGCTCGGGCAGATCGCCGACGACCTGCGCCTGC
>NZ_VWWK01000292.1:0-5222 GCF_011753035.1 Burkholderia sp. Ax-1720
GCTGCTGAAGAAACCAAGTTGCTTCGCAGACACGCTCTTTAAAAATCTACAGCCGATAAGTGTGGACGCTTGATGGAAGCGGTCCTGATCTCCGGATCAGGTCAGCAAAAGTATCAAGAGTCTCACACAAAAGTAAGTCAGGTTTGTGAAGCAATTCATTAACCTGTCAGCTTTGAGTGAGCGACCGGTTCATTAGAACCGAAAACAGTAACAGGTATTGAACTGAAGAGTTTGATCCTGGCTCAGATTGAACGCTGGCGGCATGCCTTACACATGCAAGTCGAACGGCAGCACGGGTGCTTGCACCTGGTGGCGAGTGGCGAACGGGTGAGTAATACATCGGAACATGTCCTGTAGTGGGGGATAGCCCGGCGAAAGCCGGATTAATACCGCATACGATCTACGGATGAAAGCGGGGGACCTTCGGGCCTCGCGCTATAGGGTTGGCCGATGGCTGATTAGCTAGTTGGTGGGGTAAAGGCCCACCAAGGCGACGATCAGTAGCTGGTCTGAGAGGACGACCAGCCACACTGGGACTGAGACACGGCCCAGACTCCTACGGGAGGCAGCAGTGGGGAATTTTGGACAATGGGCGAAAGCCTGATCCAGCAATGCCGCGTGTGTGAAGAAGGCCTTCGGGTTGTAAAGCACTTTTGTCCGGAAAGAAATCCTGAGGGCTAATATCCTTCGGGGATGACGGTACCGGAAGAATAAGCACCGGCTAACTACGTGCCAGCAGCCGCGGTAATACGTAGGGTGCGAGCGTTAATCGGAATTACTGGGCGTAAAGCGTGCGCAGGCGGTTTGTTAAGACCGATGTGAAATCCCCGGGCTCAACCTGGGAACTGCATTGGTGACTGGCAAGCTAGAGTATGGCAGAGGGGGGTAGAATTCCACGTGTAGCAGTGAAATGCGTAGAGATGTGGAGGAATACCGATGGCGAAGGCAGCCCCCTGGGCCAATACTGACGCTCATGCACGAAAGCGTGGGGAGCAAACAGGATTAGATACCCTGGTAGTCCACGCCCTAAACGATGTCAACTAGTTGTTGGGGATTCATTTCCTTAGTAACGTAGCTAACGCGTGAAGTTGACCGCCTGGGGAGTACGGTCGCAAGATTAAAACTCAAAGGAATTGACGGGGACCCGCACAAGCGGTGGATGATGTGGATTAATTCGATGCAACGCGAAAAACCTTACCTACCCTTGACATGGTCGGAACCTTGGAGAGATCCGAGGGTGCTCGAAAGAGAACCGATACACAGGTGCTGCATGGCTGTCGTCAGCTCGTGTCGTGAGATGTTGGGTTAAGTCCCGCAACGAGCGCAACCCTTGTCCTTAGTTGCTACGCAAGAGCACTCTAGGGAGACTGCCGGTGACAAACCGGAGGAAGGTGGGGATGACGTCAAGTCCTCATGGCCCTTATGGGTAGGGCTTCACACGTCATACAATGGTCGGAACAGAGGGTCGCCAACCCGCGAGGGGGAGCTAATCCCAGAAAACCGATCGTAGTCCGGATTGCACTCTGCAACTCGAGTGCATGAAGCTGGAATCGCTAGTAATCGCGGATCAGCATGCCGCGGTGAATACGTTCCCGGGTCTTGTACACACCGCCCGTCACACCATGGGAGTGGGTTTTACCAGAAGTGGCTAGTCTAACCGCAAGGAGGACGGTCACCACGGTAGGATTCATGACTGGGGTGAAGTCGTAACAAGGTAGCCGTATCGGAAGGTGCGGCTGGATCACCTCCTTTCTCGAGCTAATACCGCAAAATTGAGCGTTCACGCTTATCGGCTGTAAATCAAGACAGACTCAGGGGTCTGTAGCTCAGTCGGTTAGAGCACCGTCTTGATAAGGCGGGGGTCGTTGGTTCGAATCCAACCAGACCCACCAATTGTCTGGACAGTACCTTTGAGACGTCTCTGTATGGGGGCATAGCTCAGCTGGGAGAGCACCTGCTTTGCAAGCAGGGGGTCGTCGGTTCGATCCCGTCTGCCTCCACCAATCTTCAATGACAAACGTTCGGGTCAGGTTGACTCGAGTCTTTGTCATTGGCGATTGAGCCAGTCAGAGTGATGAGTACACAAGTGTGCTTATCGGCTGTCGTTCTTTAACAATCTAGAAGAAGTAGTAATTTGGATAGCGGAAGCGTCTATTTGAGATGGGCGTGGAAACTATCCGGGTTGTGATTGTATCGATGTATCTCAAGATGAACCGAACTTCATGTTCAGTTCAATATTGGAATACGGCACAAATGCGAGAACTCAACCTGTAGCAGCCTGTCGAGCGAAAGCGAGACAGACTCGTTATAGGGTCAAGCGAACAAGTGCATGTGGTGGATGCCTTGGCGATCACAGGCGATGAAGGACGCGGTAGCCTGCGAAAAGCTACGGGGAGCTGGCAAACAAGCTTTGATCCGTAGATGTCCGAATGGGGAAACCCACTCCTTTTGGAGTATCCATAGCTGAATACATAGGCTATGTGAAGCGAACGCGGTGAACTGAAACATCTAAGTAACCGCAGGAAAAGAAATCAACCGAGATTCCCAAAGTAGTGGCGAGCGAAATGGGAAGAGCCTGTACTCTTTATTTGTATTGTTAGTCGAACGCTCTGGAAAGTGCGGCCATAGCAGGTGATAGCCCTGTAGACGAAAACAGTATGAAAGAACTAGGTGTACGACAAGTAGGGCGGGACACGTGAAATCCTGTCTGAAGATGGGGGGACCATCCTCCAAGGCTAAATACTCGTGATCGACCGATAGTGAACCAGTACCGTGAGGGAAAGGCGAAAAGAACCCCGGGAGGGGAGTGAAATAGATCCTGAAACCGCATGCATACAAACAGTCGGAGCCTCGTAAGGGGTGACGGCGTACCTTTTGTATAATGGGTCAGCGACTTACGTTCAGTAGCAAGCTTAACCGAATAGGGCAGGCGTAGCGAAAGCGAGTCCGAATAGGGCGTTCAGTTGCTGGGCGTAGACCCGAAACCAAGTGATCTATCCATGGCCAGGATGAAGGTGCGGTAACACGTACTGGAGGTCCGAACCCACTAACGTTGAAAAGTTAGGGGATGAGCTGTGGATAGGGGTGAAAGGCTAAACAAACTTGGAAATAGCTGGTTCTCTCCGAAAACTATTTAGGTAGTGCCTCGTGTCTCACCTTCGGGGGTAGAGCACTGTCATGGTTGGGGGGTCCATTGCGGATTACCCCGCCATAGCAAACTCCGAATACCGAAGAGTGCAATCACGGGAGACAGACATCGGGTGCTAACGTCCGGTGTCAAGAGGGAAACAACCCAGACCGCCAGCTAAGGTCCCCAAATATAGCTAAGTGGGAAACGAAGTGGGAAGGCTAAAACAGTCAGGAGGTTGGCTTAGAAGCAGCCACCCTTTAAAGAAAGCGTAATAGCTCACTGATCGAGTCGTCCTGCGCGGAAGATGTAACGGGGCTAAGCTATATACCGAAGCTGCGGATGCATATTTATATGCATGGTAGGAGAGCGTTCCGTAAGCCTGCGAAGGTGCATTGTAAAGTGTGCTGGAGGTATCGGAAGTGCGAATGCTGACATGAGTAGCGATAAAGGGGGTGAAAGGCCCCCTCGCCGTAAGCCCAAGGTTTCCTACGCAACGTTCATCGGCGTAGGGTGAGTCGGCCCCTAAGGCGAGGCAGAAATGCGTAGCTGATGGGAAGCAGGTCAATATTCCTGCACCATTGTTAAATGCGATGGGGGGACGGATCGCGGAAGGTTGTCCGGGTGTTGGAAGTCCCGGTCGCTGCGTTGGAGAAGGCACTTAGGCAAATCCGGGTGCGTAATTCAAGGGCGTGGCGCGAGCTTCTTAGGAAGCGAAGCAATTGGAAGTGGTTCCAAGAAAAGCCTCTAAGCTTCAGTTTAACAGTGACCGTACCGCAAACCGACACAGGTGGGCGAGATGAGTATTCTAAGGCGCTTGAGAGAACTCGGGAGAAGGAACTCGGCAAATTGGTACCGTAACTTCGGGATAAGGTACGCCCCTGTAGCTTGACTGGCCTGCGCCAGAAGGGTGAAGGGGTTGCAATAAACTGGTGGCTGCGACTGTTTAATAAAAACACAGCACTCTGCAAACACGAAAGTGGACGTATAGGGTGTGACGCCTGCCCGGTGCCGGAAGATTAAATGATGGGGTGCAAGCTCTTGATTGAAGTCCCGGTAAACGGCGGCCGTAACTATAACGGTCCTAAGGTAGCGAAATTCCTTGTCGGGTAAGTTCCGACCTGCACGAATGGCGTAACGATGGCCACACTGTCTCCTCCCGAGACTCAGCGAAGTTGAAGTGTTTGTGATGATGCAATCTCCCCGCGGCTAGACGGAAAGACCCCATGAACCTTTACTGTAGCTTTGCATTGGACTTTGAACCGATCTGTGTAGGATAGGTGGGAGGCTATGAAACCGGAACGCTAGTTTCGGTGGAGCCGTCCTTGAAATACCACCCTGGTTTGTTTGAGGTTCTAACCTTGGCCCGTGATCCGGGTCGGGGACAGTGCATGGTAGGCAGTTTGACTGGGGCGGTCTCCTCCCAAAGTGTAACGGAGGAGTACGAAGGTACGCTAGGTACGGTCGGAAATCGTGCTGATAGTGCAATGGCATAAGCGTGCTTAACTGCGAGACCGACAAGTCGAGCAGGTGCGAAAGCAGGTCATAGTGATCCGGTGGTTCTGTATGGAAGGGCCATCGCTCAACGGATAAAAGGTACTCTGGGGATAACAGGCTGATACCGCCCAAGAGTTCATATCGACGGCGGTGTTTGGCACCTCGATGTCGGCTCATCTCATCCTGGGGCTGTAGCCGGTCCCAAGGGTATGGCTGTTCGCCATTTAAAGAGGTACGTGAGCTGGGTTTAAAACGTCGTGAGACAGTTTGGTCCCTATCTGCCGTGGGCGTTGGATATTTGAAGGGGGCTGCTCCTAGTACGAGAGGACCGGAGTGGACGAACCTCTGGTGTACCGGTTGTCACGCCAGTGGCATCGCCGGGTAGCTATGTTCGGAAGAGATAACCGCTGAAAGCATCTAAGCGGGAAACTCGCCTTAAGATGAGATATCCCTGGAGGCTTGACCTCCTTGAAGGGTCGTTCGAGACCAGGACGTTGATAGGTCAGGTGTGTAAGCGCAGTAATGCGTTCAGCTAACTGATACTAATTGCCCGTAAGGCTTGATCCTATAACCAGTCTGCGCCGATGTTCGCAGGTGC
>NZ_VWWK01000028.1:0-64506 GCF_011753035.1 Burkholderia sp. Ax-1720
CCCTTTAGCCTGATGACCATAGCGAGTCGGTACCACCCCTTCCCATCCCGAACAGGACCGTGAAACGACTCCACGCCGATGATAGTGCGGATTGCCCGTGTGAAAGTAGGTAATCGTCAGGCTTCCCTTCATGACAACCCCCGTTGCCCAAAAGGCAGCGGGGGTTTTGTCTTTTCAGCGCAAGAAAACTAATCCAATCAGCGCACCTCAGGTGAGCCGGCAACCTGGTGAAATTCAGGCCGGTGGATCGATCGACTGCTGATCCCGCTCCAGTGGCCCCATGGCGGTTGCGGCGCAATGCAAACAAGCTCGAGTCGCTATCTCCCGTCGAATCGATCGTGTTCGTCATGCCTTGCCTTGGCTCGTAGAGGGCGCGTATGCCGCGTCTGCAGCTTTCGCAGGCCCGGAGGATGACCAGGGAGAGCGCTCGAGTGTTTCGGCGGCGTGGCGGGCAAGTTGGAGGCAACGCAACGTCACGGCGAACGGGAGCTGGATGAGACGTTCCGACGAGCTGATCCACGAGCCTTCATCTGCCGCATGGCTCAATGCCGACTGTCCGAAGCGAAGTAGCGTCTTGGCGCTGGAGGGTGTCGAGGAACTGCACGGAACATCGCAAGCACGGCTGGAGGGCCGCGCCCACCTTTGCGCCAGGCGCAACCGGCTGCTTCTTCGGGGCCAGCACCGTTCGGTCGACCACGCCCCAAAGCACGAAACATCAAAAAATTTTCAGAAAACGTGCTTTAGCCCTTGGCTTAATCGTCGCGACCCCTTATGATTTGCGTCTTCCGTTTTTCCGGGGAGCTTTCACGGAAATCGGAGCGACGGTCTGGGCGGGAGCAGTTTCCGCTGCGGTCGTCGAATTCGGCGCGACGCGATGCTTTTACAGGGCATTGATGGACGGCGCACCGAGGGAGGCGATCGACATGGCATGCCGGCACGGCGGTATCAGCGGGGCGATAAAAAATCTCCGAGGGTGCTTGACACGAAGTCTGCGTACCACCATAATCGTCAGTTCTCTACGGAGGGGTGCCCGAGTGGCTAAAGGGGGCAGACTGTAAATCTGTTGGCTTACGCCTACGTTGGTTCGAATCCAACCTCCTCCACCAAGACATGCAGAGCGGTAAGGGATCGTAAAGTGGCCCGCGCGGGTGTAGCTCAATGGTAGAGCAGAAGCCTTCCAAGCTTACGACGAGGGTTCGATTCCCTTCACCCGCTCCACGTTCCATGTAGTAAGTACTTGTTTCGCCCATGTGGCTCAGTGGTAGAGCACTCCCTTGGTAAGGGAGAGGTCGGCAGTTCGATCCTGCCCATGGGCACCATCAAGTTGTCAGTGTCTGTTTGCGCGCGGCGCAACATGTGAAATTCCTTAAGGGAGTTGAAAATGGCCAAGGAAAAATTTGAGCGGACCAAGCCGCACGTCAACGTCGGTACGATCGGTCACGTTGACCACGGCAAGACGACGCTGACGGCAGCCATCGCAACGGTTCTGTCGGCGAAGTTCGGCGGCGAAGCGAAGAAGTACGACGAAATCGACGCGGCGCCGGAAGAAAAGGCACGTGGCATTACGATCAACACCGCGCACATCGAGTACGAAACGGCGAACCGCCACTACGCACACGTCGATTGCCCGGGCCACGCCGACTACGTGAAGAACATGATCACGGGTGCCGCGCAGATGGACGGCGCGATCCTGGTGTGCTCGGCCGCCGACGGCCCGATGCCGCAAACGCGTGAGCACATCCTGCTGGCGCGTCAGGTTGGCGTTCCGTACATCATCGTGTTCCTGAACAAGTGCGACATGGTGGACGACGCTGAACTGCTCGAGCTGGTCGAGATGGAAGTTCGCGAACTCCTGTCGAAGTACGACTTCCCGGGCGACGACACGCCGATCATCAAGGGTTCGGCGAAGCTGGCGCTGGAAGGCGACAAGGGCGAGCTGGGCGAGACGGCGATCATGAGCCTGGCCGATGCGCTGGACACGTACATCCCGACGCCGGAGCGCGCGGTCGATGGTACGTTCCTGATGCCGGTGGAAGACGTGTTCTCGATCTCGGGTCGCGGCACGGTGGTGACGGGTCGTGTCGAGCGTGGCATCGTGAAGGTCGGCGAAGAAATCGAAATCGTCGGCATCAAGGACACGCAGAAGACGACCTGCACGGGCGTGGAAATGTTCCGCAAGCTGCTGGACCAAGGTCAGGCTGGCGACAACGTGGGTATCCTGCTGCGCGGCACGAAGCGTGAAGACGTGGAGCGTGGCCAGGTTCTGGCCAAGCCGGGTTCGATCAAGCCGCACACGCACTTCACGGCTGAAGTGTACGTGCTGAGCAAGGACGAAGGCGGCCGCCACACGCCGTTCTTCAACAACTACCGTCCGCAGTTCTACTTCCGTACGACGGACGTGACGGGCTCGATCGAGCTGCCGAAGGACAAGGAAATGGTCATGCCGGGCGACAACGTGTCGATCACGGTGAAGCTGATCGCTCCGATTGCGATGGAAGAAGGTCTGCGCTTCGCGATCCGCGAAGGTGGCCGTACCGTCGGCGCCGGCGTCGTCGCCAAGATCCTCGACTAAGCCAGTTAGTCGCTGATCGACAGTTTTGGGGCCGGAGCTGTCCGGTCCCATTGGTACAGGGGTATAGCTCAACTGGCAGAGCGTCGGTCTCCAAAACCGAAGGTTGGGGGTTCGATTCCCTCTGCCCCTGCCAAATCGCCACGTTCAGACGTGGCATTTGTTTTAAGGTGTTATGGCGAATCCATCCGTCGAAACTGTAAATACCTCCGGCGATAAGCTGATGCTGGGCCTGGGCGTATTGCTGGTCTTGGCCGGATTTGCGGGCTTCTTCTTGCTTGGTGGCAAGGAGTGGTACATCCGCGGCGCTGCATTGGCAGTTGGGGTCATCGCTGGTGTCGCCGTCGCCCTGATGTCGCTTCCGGGCAAGAGCTTCATCGCCTTCGCGAAGGATTCCTACCGGGAGGTGCGCAAGGTCGTATGGCCGACGCGCAAGGAAGCCACGCAAACCACGCTGGTGGTGTTCGGGTTTGTGCTGGTCATGGCGCTCTTCCTTTGGCTTAGCGATAAGTCGATCGAATGGGTGATTTTCTCGGCGATTCTGGGTTGGAAATGATATGAGCGATACTCCGGCGATCCCGAGCGGAAAGCGTTGGTACGTCGTGCACGCCTACTCCGGTATGGAGAAGAGCGTGCAACGTGCGCTTCAGGAGCGCATTGAACGTGCCGGCATGCAAGACAAGTTTGGCCAGATCCTGGTGCCGACCGAAGAGGTCGTCGAAGTCCGGGGTGGTCATAAGGCGGTGACCGAACGTCGTTTCTTCCCCGGCTACGTGCTGGTCGAGATGGAAATGACGGATGAAACCTGGCACCTCGTGAAGAACACGGCCAAGGTGACGGGCTTCGTCGGCGGTGCACGCAATCGGCCGAGCCCGATTTCCCCGCGGGAAGTCGAAAAGATCATGTCGCAGATGCAGGAAGGCGTGGAAAAGCCGCGTCCGAAAACCCTGTTCGAAGTGGGCGAGATGGTCCGGGTCAAGGAAGGCCCGTTCACCGATTTCAACGGCACGGTCGAAGAAGTCAACTACGAAAAATCGCGAGTGCGCGTGTCCGTCACCATTTTTGGGCGGGCTACACCGGTCGAGCTCGAGTTCGGCCAGGTCGAGAAAGTCTGAGTTTGGATGGGCAGCCTTCGCGCTGCCCGTCGTCGCGATTACGGTCCGCATCATTGACCGTTGAGGAGCGTCAGTAGCCACATGGCGAACGCGCGTTATCACTCACCGAACGCCAGCCTGGCGTTCCAACGAGGTGTACACATGGCAAAGAAGATTGTCGGCTTTATCAAGCTGCAGATCCCTGCAGGTAAAGCCAACCCGTCGCCGCCGGTCGGTCCGGCACTGGGCCAGCGCGGCCTGAACATCATGGAGTTCTGCAAGGCGTTCAACGCGCAGACCCAAGCCATGGAGCCGGGCCTGCCGGTTCCGGTCGTGATCACGGCATTCGCGGACAAGAGCTTCACGTTCGTGATGAAGACGCCGCCGGCGACCGTCCTGATCAAGAAGGCAGCGAAGATCGACAAGGGCTCGAGCAAGCCCCACACCGACAAGGTCGGTTCGATCACGCGCGCACAAGCTGAAGAAATCGCGAAGACCAAGATGCCTGACCTCACGGCAGCGGATCTGGACGCGGCAGTTCGTACCATCGCGGGCAGCGCACGCTCGATGGGCATCACCGTGGAGGGCGTGTAAATGGCCAAGATCTCGAAGCGTCGTCAGGCATTTGCCGCTAAGGTCGACCGTCAGAAGCTGTACGCGATCGAAGACGCACTGGCACTCGTGAAGGAATGCGCGAGCGCGAAGTTCAACGAATCGATCGACGTCGCAGTCCAGCTCGGCATCGACGCGAAGAAGTCGGACCAAGTGGTTCGCGGTTCGGTCGTGCTGCCGGCAGGTACCGGCAAGTCGGTTCGCGTTGCCGTGTTCGCACAAGGCGACAAGGCCGAGCAGGCTCGTGCAGCCGGCGCTGAAATCGTCGGCATGGAAGACCTGGCCGAGCAGATCAAGGCCGGTCAGATGGATTTCGACATCGTGATCGCTTCGCCGGACACGATGCGTATCGTCGGTACGCTGGGCCAGATCCTCGGCCCGCGCGGCCTGATGCCGAACCCGAAGGTCGGCACGGTCACGCCGGACGTCGCCACCGCAGTCAAGAACGCGAAGGCGGGTCAGGTCCAGTTTCGTGTGGACAAGGCCGGTATCATCCACGCCACGATCGGCCGTGCATCGTTCGAGCCGACCGCGCTGCGCTCCAACCTGTCGGCGCTGATCGAAGCGCTGCAGAAGGCCAAGCCGGCGACCAGCAAAGGCGTGTACCTGCGCAAGATCGCGCTGTCGAGCACGATGGGCATCGGCGTTCGCGTCGACCAATCGTCGCTGGCCGCACAGTAATCGCAGTATTCGGATGGCCCCGCCGCGGTGGGGCCATCCAACCAGGGCTTTGGGCGGTTGCCCGGCGCGCGAGCGCAGGGTGACCGGTTATCAAAGACCGTTGGTGGGAGGCAGCAGGCAGGCACTCCCTTAATGCAGGCCAACGCAGATGGCGAACCCGAACAAGTTTTGAAGTGGTGAAGCCGATGGCGCGGAGCGATCCGGGCCGGCGGCGGAAATACTCCTGACGACTCGGACGCCGTTGTTGAACGAGGTACGAAAGGCCCATGCCGATCGTATCGTTTCTGGAGGCTAACCGTGCCGCTTAATAGAGAAGACAAGCAAGCCGTCGTCGCTGAGGTTTCCGCGCAAGTCGCGAAGGCCCAGACCGTTGTGCTGGCTGAGTATCGTGGAATTGCGGTTGGCGATCTGACCAAGCTGCGCGCGCAAGCGCGTGAAAAGCAGGTGTACCTGCGCGTGCTGAAGAACACCCTGGCACGTCGCGCAGTTGAAGGTACGCCGTTTGCTACGCTGGCAGAGCAGATGACCGGCCCGCTGATCTACGGCATCTCTGAAGATGCGATTGCTGCCGCGAAGGTCGTGAACGACTTCGCGAAGAGCAATGACAAGCTGATCATCAAGGCAGGTTCGTTCGATGGCAAGGTGATGGACAAGGCTGGCGTGCAAGCGCTGGCAAGCATCCCGAGCCGCGAAGAACTGCTCTCGAAGCTGCTGTTCGTCATGCAGTCGCCTGTTTCCGGTTTCGCGCGCGCCCTGGCCGCGCTGGCCGAGAAGAAGCAGGCCGAAGCTGCATAACGTCGGCATCACAGATCGCTGGCTGTACCCGCATTCAATTTAGGAGTATTTCACATGGCAATCGCAAAAGAAGACATCCTGGCAGCAGTCGAAGGCATGACTGTTCTGGAACTGAACGAACTGGTCAAGGCGTTCGAAGAGAAGTTCGGCGTGTCGGCAGCTGCAGTGGCAGTTGCTGGCCCGGCAGGCGGCGGCGCAGCTGCTGCAGCCGAAGAGCAGACCGAATTCACGGTCATCCTGGCTGAAACGGGCGCCAACAAGGTTTCCGTCATCAAGGCCGTTCGCGAACTGACGGGCCTGGGCCTGAAGGAAGCGAAGGACCTGGTCGACGGCGCACCGAAGCCCGTCAAGGAAGCCGTGCCCAAGGCTGCCGCTGAAGAAGCGAAGAAGAAGCTGGAAGAAGCTGGCGCAAAGGTCGAAATCAAGTAAGTTTCGACGAGCTGCGCGAAGGCTGGCGGTTTTATACCGCCGGCCTTTTTGTGCTTTGTGGGGACGCTGTTTTGACACTCAATTCGTGTGTCGAAATGGATGGCCCCAGAAGCCAAAGAAAACCGCCCAAGGCGCATCGCGATGCGTGCAACCGGCGATTCTCTTTGTCTTCTGAAGCGACTGCAGAAGGCAAGTTTGGTCGGGTAGCGGGCAACACAGGCATCCGCTGCCGTCAGCCAGCGGTTGGTAGCGGCCAACCACCAAGCTTCTCGGCTCGAGCCGCCGCACGGCTATCGGGTCTCAGTCGGTGAACACTCGGGTTTGACACGTCCAGGTATCCCGCCTCGATAGCGCCCGCCGTGATTCGGAGATCGTATGCAATATTCCTTCACCGAGAAGAAGCGTATTCGCAAGAGTTTCGCGAAGCGCTCCATCGTTCACCAAGTTCCTTTCCTGCTAGCCACTCAGCTTGAATCATTCAGCACGTTTCTGCAAGCTGAAGTGTCTGCAGCACAACGCAAGTCCGAAGGCCTGCAAGCCGCCTTCACCTCTGTTTTCCCGATCGTTTCGCACAATGGCTTCGCTCGTCTCGAGTTCGTGAGCTATGCCCTGTCGTCGCCGGCATTCAACATCAAGGAATGCCAGCAGCGCGGCCTGACCTATTGCTCGGCACTGCGCGCCAAGGTGCGCCTGGTGCTGCTCGACAAGGAATCGCCGAGCAAGCCGGTGGTCAAGGAAGTGAAGGAGCAGGAAGTGTACATGGGCGAAATTCCGCTCATGACGCCGACCGGCTCGTTCGTCATCAACGGTACCGAGCGCGTGATCGTGTCGCAGCTCCACCGTTCCCCGGGCGTGTTCTTCGAACACGACAAGGGCAAGACCCACAGCTCGGGCAAGCTGCTGTTCTCGGCGCGGATCATTCCCTACCGCGGCTCGTGGCTCGACTTCGAATTCGACCCGAAGGACGTCCTGTACTTCCGCGTCGACCGTCGCCGCAAGATGCCGGTGTCGATCCTGCTGAAGGCCATCGGCCTGACGCCGGAACAGATCCTCGCGAACTTCTTCGTGTTCGACAACTTCACGTTGATGGACGAAGGCGCGCAGATGGAGTTCGTGCCCGAGCGCCTGCGTGGCGAAGTCGCGCGTTTCGACATCAGCGATCGCGATGGCAAGGTCATCGTCCAGAAGGACAAGCGGATCAACGCGAAGCACATCCGTGACCTGGAAGCCGCGAAGACCAAGTTCATCTCGGTGCCGGAAGACTACCTGCTCGGCCGCGTGCTGGCGAAGAACGTGGTCGACGGCGACACCGGCGAAGTGATCGCGAACGCGAACGACGAGATCACCGAGAGCGTGCTGGACAAGCTGCGCGACGCGAAGATCAAGGAAATCCAGACGATCTACACGAACGATCTGGACCAGGGTCCGTACATCTCCTCGACGCTGCGCGTCGACGAGACGGCCGACAAGACGGCCGCGCGTATCGCCATCTACCGCATGATGCGCCCGGGCGAGCCGCCGACGGAAGAAGCCGTCGAGGCGCTGTTCAACCGCCTGTTCTACAGCGAAGACGCCTACGACCTGTCGAAGGTCGGCCGCATGAAGTTCAACCGCCGTGTCGGCCGTGACGAGATCGTCGGCCCGATGACGCTGCTGGACGACGACATCCTCGCGACCATCAAGATCCTGGTCGAGCTGCGCAACGGCAAGGGCGAAGTGGACGATATCGACCACCTCGGCAATCGTCGCGTGCGTTGCGTCGGCGAACTGGCGGAGAACCAGTTCCGCGCCGGCCTGGTGCGTGTCGAGCGCGCGGTGAAGGAACGCCTCGGCCAGGCCGAAAGCGAAAACCTGATGCCGCACGACCTGATCAACTCGAAGCCGATTTCCTCGGCGATCCGCGAGTTCTTCGGTTCGTCGCAGCTCTCGCAGTTCATGGACCAGACCAACCCGCTGTCGGAAATCACGCACAAGCGCCGTGTTTCCGCACTGGGCCCGGGCGGCCTGACGCGCGAGCGCGCCGGCTTCGAAGTCCGTGACGTGCACCCGACCCACTATGGCCGCGTGTGCCCGATCGAAACGCCGGAAGGTCCGAACATCGGCCTGATCAACTCGCTGGCGCTGTACGCCCACCTGAACGAATACGGCTTCCTCGAGACGCCGTACCGCAAGGTGACGGACAGCAAGGTGACCGACCAGATCGACTACCTGTCGGCGATCGAGGAAGGCCGCTACGTGATCGCCCAGGCGAACGCCTCGGTGGACGAGAACACGGGCGAGCTGACCGACGAACTGGTGTCGGCGCGTGAAGCGGGCGAAACCATGATGGTCACGCCGGACCGCATCCAGTACATGGACGTGGCGCCGTCGCAGATCGTCTCGGTGGCCGCATCGCTGATCCCGTTCCTCGAGCACGATGACGCGAACCGCGCACTGATGGGCTCGAACATGCAGCGCCAGGCCGTGCCTTGCCTGCGTCCGGAAAAGCCGGTGGTCGGCACGGGCATCGAGCGCACCTGCGCGGTCGACTCGGGCACCACGGTCCAGGCCTATCGCGGCGGCGTGGTCGACTATGTCGACGCGGGCCGTATCGTGATTCGCGTGAACGACGACGAAGCGGTGGCGGGTGAGGTCGGTGTCGACATCTACAACCTCATCAAGTACACGCGTTCGAACCAGAACACGAACATCAACCAGCGTCCGATCGTGAAGATGGGCGACAAGGTCGCGCGCGGTGACGTGCTGGCCGACGGCGCCTCGACGGACCTGGGCGAGCTCGCGCTCGGCCAGAACATGCTGATCGCGTTCATGCCGTGGAACGGCTACAACTTCGAGGATTCGATCCTGATCTCGGAGAACGTGGTGGCGGACGATCGCTACACGTCGATCCACATCGAAGAGCTGAACGTGGTCGCTCGCGACACCAAGCTCGGACCGGAAGAAATCACGCGCGACATCTCGAACCTGGCGGAAATCCAGCTCGGCCGTCTCGACGAATCGGGCATCGTCTACATCGGTGCCGAGGTCGAAGCGGGCGACGTGATGGTCGGCAAGGTCACGCCGAAGGGCGAGACCCAGCTGACGCCGGAAGAGAAGCTGCTGCGCGCGATCTTCGGCGAGAAGGCCTCGGACGTGAAGGACACCTCGCTGCGCGTGCCCTCGGGCATGAGCGGCACGGTGATCGACGTGCAGGTGTTCACGCGCGAAGGCATCGTGCGTGACAAGCGCGCGCAACAGATCATCGACGACGAACTGAAGCGCTACCGCCTCGACCTGAACGACCAGCTGCGTATCGTGGAAGGCGATGCCTTCCAGCGTCTGGCGCGCATGCTCGACGGCAAGGTCGCCAACGGCGGCCCGAAGAAGCTGGCCAAGGGCACCAAGATCGACCAGGCCTACCTGTCGGATCTGGACCACTACCACTGGTTCGACATCCGCCTGGCGGACGAGGAAGCGGCGGCCCAGCTCGAAGCGATCAAGAACTCGATCGAGGAGAAGCGCCACCAGTTCGACCTGGCCTTCGAAGAGAAGCGCAAGAAGCTCACGCAAGGCGATGAACTGCCGCCGGGCGTGCTGAAGATGGTCAAGGTCTATCTCGCGGTCAAGCGTCGCCTGCAGCCTGGCGACAAGATGGCGGGTCGTCACGGTAACAAGGGCGTGGTCTCGAAGATCGTGCCGGTGGAAGACATGCCGTACATGGCCGACGGCCGTCCGGCCGACGTCGTGCTGAACCCGCTGGGCGTGCCGTCGCGGATGAACGTGGGCCAGGTGCTCGAAGTCCATCTCGGCTGGGCCGCGAAGGGCCTCGGCTGGCGGATCGGCGAAATGCTGGCGCGCCAGGCGAAGATCGAGGAACTGCGTGTGTTCCTGACCAAGATCTACAACGAGTCGGGCCGCGCGGAAGACCTCGAGAGCTTCAGCGACGACGAGATCCTCGAACTCGCGAAGAACCTGCGCGAGGGCGTTCCGTTCGCCACGCCGGTGTTCGACGGCGCGACCGAAGAGGAAATGTCGAAGATGCTCGACCTGGCGTTCCCGGACGACATCGCGCAGCAGCTCGGCATGACGCCGTCGAAGAACCAGGTGCGCCTGTACGACGGCCGCACGGGTGAGGCATTCGAGCGGACCGTGACGGTCGGCTACATGCACTACCTGAAGCTGCACCACTTGGTCGACGACAAGATGCACGCGCGTTCGACCGGCCCGTACTCGCTCGTCACGCAGCAGCCGCTGGGCGGCAAGGCGCAGTTCGGTGGCCAGCGTTTCGGGGAAATGGAAGTGTGGGCGCTCGAGGCCTACGGCGCATCGTATGTGCTGCAGGAAATGCTGACGGTGAAGTCGGACGACGTGAACGGCCGGACGAAGGTGTACGAGAACCTCGTCAAGGGCGACCACGTGATCGACGCGGGCATGCCGGAATCCTTCAATGTGCTGGTGAAGGAAATCCGCTCGCTCGGTATCGACATCGACCTCGATCGCAACTAATCGGACTACGGAGAGAAAGCAATGAAAGCTCTGCTCGATCTATTCAAGCAAGTCCAACAGGAAGAAGTCTTCGACGCGATCAAGATCGGTCTGGCCTCGCCGGACAAGATCCGCTCCTGGTCGTTCGGCGAAGTCAAGAAGCCGGAAACCATCAACTACCGCACCTTCAAGCCGGAGCGGGATGGTCTGTTCTGCGCGAAGATCTTCGGGCCGATCCGCGACTACGAGTGCCTGTGCGGCAAGTACAAGCGCCTGAAGCACCGCGGCGTGATCTGTGAGAAGTGCGGCGTCGAAGTGACGCTCGCCAAGGTGCGCCGCGAGCGCATGGGCCACATCGAGCTGGCCTCGCCGGTCGCCCACATCTGGTTCCTGAAGTCGCTGCCGTCGCGTCTGGGCATGGTGCTCGACATGACGCTGCGCGACATCGAACGCGTGCTGTACTTCGAAGCCTACGTGGTGATCGAACCGGGCATGACGCCGCTGAAGGCGCGGCAGATCATGACCGAGGAGGATTACTACAACAAGGTCGAGGAATACGGTGACGAGTTCCGCGCCGAGATGGGCGCGGAAGGCGTTCGCGAGCTGCTGCGCGCGATCAACATCGACGAACAGGTCGAGACGCTGCGCACCGAGCTCAAGAACACCGGCTCCGAAGCGAAGATCAAGAAGTACGCGAAGCGCCTGAAGGTCCTCGAGGCATTCCAGCGCTCGGGCATCAAGCCCGAGTGGATGATCCTCGAAGTCCTGCCGGTGCTGCCGCCGGAACTGCGTCCGCTGGTGCCGCTCGACGGCGGTCGTTTCGCGACCTCGGACCTGAACGACCTGTATCGCCGCGTGATCAACCGGAACAACCGTCTGAAGCGTCTGCTCGAGCTGAAGGCGCCGGAGATCATCGTGCGCAACGAAAAGCGCATGCTGCAGGAAGCGGTCGATTCGCTGCTCGACAACGGTCGTCGCGGCAAGGCGATGACGGGCGCCAACAAGCGTCCGCTCAAGTCGCTGGCCGACATGATCAAGGGCAAGGGCGGTCGTTTCCGTCAGAACCTGCTGGGCAAGCGCGTCGACTACTCGGGCCGTTCGGTCATCGTGGTGGGCCCGACGCTGAAGCTGCACCAGTGCGGCCTGCCCAAGCTGATGGCGCTCGAGCTGTTCAAGCCCTTCATCTTCAACAAGCTCGAAGTGATGGGCGTGGCCACCACCATCAAGGCCGCGAAGAAGGAAGTCGAGAACCAGACGGCGGTGGTGTGGGACATCCTCGAAGAGGTGATCCGCGAGCATCCGGTGATGCTGAACCGCGCGCCGACGCTGCACCGCCTGGGCATCCAGGCGTTCGAGCCGGTGCTGATCGAAGGCAAGGCGATCCAGCTGCACCCGCTGGTCTGCGCGGCGTTCAACGCCGACTTCGACGGTGACCAGATGGCCGTCCACGTGCCGCTGTCGCTGGAAGCGCAGATGGAAGCGCGCACGCTGATGCTGGCCTCGAACAACGTGCTGTTCCCGGCCAACGGCGATCCGTCGATCGTGCCGTCGCAGGATATCGTGCTCGGCCTGTACTACGCGACGCGCGAAGCCGTCAACGGCAAGGGCGAGGGCATGTCCTTCACGGGCGTGTCGGAAGTCCTGCGTGCGTACGAGAACAAGGAAGTCGAGCTGGCTTCGCGCGTCAACGTGCGGATCACCGAAATGGTCCACAACGAGGACAAGTCGGAAGGCGCGCCGCAGTTCGTGCCGAAGATCTCGCTGTACGCGACCACTGTCGGCCGCGCGATCCTGTCGGAAATCCTGCCGGCCGGCCTGCCGTTCTCGGTGCTGAACAAGCCGCTGAAGAAGAAGGAAATCTCGCGCCTGATCAACACCGCGTTCCGCAAGTGCGGTCTGCGCGCGACCGTGGTGTTCGCCGACCAGCTGATGCAGTCGGGCTTCCGTCTCGCGACGCGCGCCGGTATCTCGATCTGCGTGGACGACATGCTGGTGCCGACGCAGAAGGAAACCATCGTCGGCGACGCCGCGAAGAAGGTGAAGGAATACGACCGCCAGTACATGTCGGGTCTCGTCACCGCCCAGGAACGCTACAACAACGTGGTCGACATCTGGTCGGCGACGTCGGAAGCGGTCGGCAAGGCGATGATGGAGCAGCTCTCGACGGAGCCGGTGGTCGATCGCGACGGCAAGGAAACGCGCCAGGAATCGTTCAACTCGATCTACATGATGGCCGACTCGGGCGCGCGGGGTTCCGCGGTCCAGATCCGTCAGCTGGCCGGGATGCGCGGCCTGATGGCGAAGCCGGACGGCTCGATCATCGAGACGCCGATCACGGCGAACTTCCGCGAAGGCCTGAACGTGTTGCAGTACTTCATCTCGACCCACGGTGCACGTAAGGGTCTGGCTGATACGGCACTGAAGACCGCGAACTCGGGTTACCTGACGCGTCGTCTGGTCGACGTCACGCAGGATCTGGTGGTGGTCGAGGACGATTGCGGCACGAGCAACGGCGTGGCCATGAAGGCCCTGGTGGAAGGCGGTGAAGTCGTCGAGGCGCTGCGCGACCGGATTCTCGGCCGCGTGGCCGTGGCCGACGTGGTCAACCCGGAAACCCAGGAAACGCTGTACGAATCGGGCACCCTGCTCGACGAGACGGCGGTCGAGGAAATCGAACGCCTCGGCATCGACGAGGTGCGCGTGCGCACCGCGCTGACCTGCGAAACGCGTTACGGCCTGTGCGCTGCCTGCTACGGCCGCGACCTGGGCCGCGGTTCGCTCGTCAACGTCGGCGAGGCGGTCGGCGTGATCGCCGCGCAGTCGATCGGCGAGCCGGGCACGCAGCTGACCATGCGTACCTTCCACATCGGCGGCGCGGCTTCGCGTGCGGCGGTGGCTTCGTCGGTCGAGGCGAAGAGCAACGGTACGGTCCGCTTCACGGCGACCATGCGCTACGTCACCAACGCGAAGGGCGAGCAGATCGTCATTTCGCGTTCGGGCGAGGCCATGATCACCGACGATCTCGGCCGCGAGCGCGAACGTCACAAGATCCCGTACGGCGCGACGCTGCTGCAGCTCGACGGCGACGTGATCAAGGCCGGCACGCAACTGGCCACCTGGGATCCGCTGACGCGCCCGATCATCACCGAGTACGGCGGTACGGTGAAGTTCGAGAACGTCGAGGAAGGCGTGACGGTCGCCAAGCAGATCGACGACGTGACGGGGCTGTCGACGCTCGTCGTGATCGACGTGAAGCGCCGCGGCTCGCAAGCCTCGAAGAGCGTGCGCCCGCAGGTCAAGCTGCTCGACGCGAACGGCGAGGAAGTGAAGATCCCGAACACCGAGCACTCGGTGCAGATCGGCTTCCAGGTCGGCGCGCTGATCACCGTGAAGGACGGCCAGCAGGTGCAGGTGGGTGAAGTGCTCGCACGTATCCCGACCGAAGCGCAGAAGACGCGTGACATTACCGGCGGTCTGCCGCGGGTGGCGGAACTGTTCGAAGCGCGTTCGCCGAAGGATGCCGGCATCCTGGCCGAAGTCACGGGTACCACCTCGTTCGGCAAGGACACCAAGGGCAAGCAGCGCCTGGTCATCACGGATCTCGAGGGCAACCAGCACGAGTTCCTGATCGCCAAGGAAAAGCAGGTCCTGGTCCACGATGCCCAGGTCGTCAACAAGGGCGAAATGATCGTGGACGGCCCGGCCGATCCGCACGACATCCTGCGTCTGCAGGGTATCGAGGCGCTGTCGCGCTACATCGTCGACGAGGTGCAGGACGTGTATCGTCTGCAGGGCGTGAAGATCAACGACAAGCACATCGAGGTGATCGTTCGCCAGATGCTGCGTCGTGTGCAGATCACCGACAACGGCGATACGCGCTTCATCCCGGGCGAGCAGGTCGAGCGTTCGGACATGCTTGACGAAAACGATCGCATGATCGCGGAAGACAAGCGTCCGGCCATCTACGAGAACATCCTGCTGGGTATCACGAAGGCGTCGCTGTCGACGGATTCGTTCATCTCGGCGGCATCGTTCCAGGAGACGACGCGCGTGCTGACGGAAGCGGCGATCATGGGCAAGCGCGACGATCTGCGCGGCCTGAAGGAAAACGTGATCGTCGGCCGTCTGATCCCGGCCGGTACCGGCCTGGCGTTCCACAAGGCACGCCGGACCAAGGAAGTCTCGGATCGCGAGCGTTTCGACCAGATCGCGGCGGAAGAGGCCTTCGATTTCGGTATCCCGGAAACGCCGGCTGCCGACACACCCGACACCGTCGAGTCGCAGCAGCACCCGAACGCGGAGTAAGCGAGCGCGGCGCAAGCCGCCTTCCAGGCTCCGCCATCAAGACCGCCCGGTTTCGACCGGGCGGTTTTTTTTCGTCCGTCGATTTCGCGGTGGTTGGCGCCTGCGCGGGCGTCGAACCTTACTTCGCGCCGAGCCGCTCGGCGAAGGAATAGCGCCGCATGTGGCGCTCCAGGCTCTCGAGGAAGGCCAGGTCGGCCGCGTTCATCTTGCGCTCGCGATGCCAGAGCAGGTGCACGTCGACGTCGACCAGGCCCTCGTCCGGCGGCAGTCGCCAGAGCCGCTGCTGGGCGAGGTCGTCGCGCACGATGTGCTCGGGCAGGCAGCCGATGCCGTAACCCGAGAAGATCAGCCGCCGCACTTCGTCCAGGCTGGGCGAGGAGGCCACGATGCGGCCCGTGAAACCGCGCTGGTCGCGAAACACCGTCAGCGGCGAGAGGCTGTCGCCGAGCTGGTCGCTGGTGAAGGACACGAAGTTCTCGGCCAGCAGGTCGTCCATGCTCAGCGAGGACTTGCCGAACAGCCGGTGATGGCGCCCGCAGAAGATCGCATAGCGCTGCCGCAGGAAGGGGCGCATCTCGAGCTTGTCGTGCGGCGTGCGGCACAGGCCGAGCCCGGCCGTGGCGGTCTTCTGCAGCAGCGAGGAAATGATGTCGGAGGAGCGCATCACCTCGATCTGCAGGTCGATGCGCGGATGCGTGCGGTGGAACTCGGCCAGGAATTCGTCGTAGACCGGCGACTCGATGCGGCTGATGCTGAGCAGGCGGATCGCGCCGGTGATGTCGGCGCGGTCGTCGAGCTCCGAGTCGAGCCGCGAGATGGTGCCGTACAGGTCGCTGGCGATCCGGTAGACCGCGTCGCCGGCGGCGGTGGGCGCGAAGTAGGGGCCGCGCCGCTCGATCAGCCGGTGCTCGAGCGCCTCCTCGAGCCGCTTGAGCGCCTGGCTCACCGCCGGCTGCGTCACGTGCAGGCGCGCGGCGGCGCGACTCAGGCTGCGCTCCTGCATGATCACCAGGAAGGTGCGCAGCAGGTTCCAGTCGAGGCGATCGTTGAGGAAGCGGGAGAAATCGGCGCGCATCGTGAGGTCCGGGCGGGTCGCGGGCAAACTATAAATTTCAATTATGCGGCGAATAATAACTTGAAATTTGACTAATGTTTTCTGGCTATCGATAAAGACCCCGTGCACGGTCGATCGCCGAACCGGGCACGCCGACCCGTGACGAACGCGCCCGGGGCCCGCGCGGCCTGCCGGTGCATCAGGAGCCAGCATGACCCCGCAATCCACCCCTGCCCGCCAGCCCGCTCGCGCGGCGAGTGCCGCCTTCATCGGCACGATGATCGAGTGGTACGACTTCTACATCTACGCCACGGCCGCCGCGCTGGTGTTCGGCGAGCTCTACTTCCCGTCCGGCGACCGCTTCGTCAGCACCATGGCCTCGTTCGCGACCTTCGCGGTCGGCTTCTTCGCGCGGCCGCTGGGCGGCATCGTGTTCGGCCACCTCGGCGACCGGATCGGCCGCAAGAAGGCGCTGATGACCACCCTGATGATGATGGGCGCGGCCACCGTCTGCGTCGGCCTGCTGCCCGACTACGCGACGCTCGGCGTGCTCGCCCCGGTGCTGCTGGTGCTGCTGCGCGTGGTGCAGGGCATCGCGGTGGGCGGCGAATGGGGCGGCGCGGTGCTGATGGCCGGCGAACACGCGCCGCAAGGGCGTCGCACCTTCTTCGCCTCGTTCGCGCAGCTCGGCAGCCCCGCCGGCCTGATCCTCTCGCTGCTGGCATTCCGTGCCGTCACCTCGATGGACAAGGCCGCCTTCCTGTCCTGGGGCTGGCGCCTGCCCTTCCTCGCGAGTTCGCTGCTGCTGGTGGTCGGCATCCTGATCCGGCTCGGCGTCAACGAATCGCCCGAGTTCGCCCGCCTGCGCGAGACGCGGCGCACCGCCAAGCTGCCGATCGCCGAGGTGTTCCGTTCCGCGCGCGGCCTGGTGCTGCTCGGCATCGGCGCCAACACGATCGGCATCGCCGGCGTCTACTTCACCAATACCTTCATGATCGCGTACACCACGCAGTATGTCGGCGTGACGCGCTCGATGATCCTCGACTGCCTGTTCGTGGTCGCCGTGATCCAGTTGCTGTCGCAGCCCTGCGCCGCCTGGCTGGCCGAGAAGATCGGCGGGGCGCGCTTCCTCAAGCTGGCCGCGCTGCTGGCGATGGCCTCGCCCTATCCGATGTTCGTGCTGGTGCAGCAGGGCAGCACCGTCTCGATGGTGATCGGCATCGCGCTGGCGGTGATCTGCATGGCGAGCTTCTACTCGGTGATCGCCGGCTTCATCAGCGGCATCTTCCCGACCCACATCCGCTACTCGGCGATCTCGCTGGCCTACCAGGTCTGCGGCGCGATCGCGGGCGGCCTCACGCCGCTGGTCGGCACCTGGCTCGCGCATCGCTACAGCGGCCAGTGGTGGCCGCTGGCGGTGTTCTATACCTGCCTCGCGGCGATCTCGCTGCTTTGCATCGTGGCGCTCGACGCGCGGCGCGAAGCACGCCAGGACGCGGCCGACGCGCTCACCTCGCATGGCTGAGGCAGGGCTGGCGCCGAGCCGGCGGGCAACACGATTCGCTGTGGACAACGCTCAGGAAAACGAATGGACAGGCAAGTGAAGGTGGACGGCGCGCGCCTCTGGCGCAGCCTGATGGAGATGGCGGAAATCGGCGCGACCGCGCGCGGCGGCGTACGGCGCCTGGCGCTCACCGACGAGGATCGGCGTGGGCGCGAGCGTTTCGCGCAATGGTGCCGCGGGGCCGGCATGACGGTCAGCGTCGATGCGGTGGGCAACCTGTTCGCGCGGCGCGCCGGCACCGATCCCGAGGCCGCGCCGGTGCTGGTCGGCAGCCACCTCGACACGCAGCCCGAAGGCGGCCGCTTCGACGGCGTCTACGGCGTGCTGGCCGGGCTGGAACTGGTGCGCGCATTGAACGATGCGGGGCAGGCCACCGAGAAGCCGATCGAGATCGTCTCGTGGACCAACGAGGAGGGCGCCCGCTTCACGCCCGCCATGCTCGGTTCGGCCGTCTACACGGGCGCGACGCCGCTCGATGCCGCGCTGGCGACGCGCGATGCGCACGGCGTGACGCTCGGCGAGGCGCTCGATGCGAGCGGCTATCGCGGGCAGCGCGCGATCGGCGGCGAACGCATCGATGCCTATTTCGAGGCGCATATCGAGCAGGGGCCGGTGCTCGAGGCCAACGGCACCACCATCGGCGTGGTGACGGGCGGCCAGGCGATCCGCTGGCTCGACGTGACGGTGACGGGCGTGGCCGCCCACGCCGGCACCACGCCGATGCCGTATCGCAAGGATGCGCTGTTCGCGAGTGCTCGGATGGCGCTCGAACTGGAGCGCATCATCGCAAGCTACGCGCCGCGCGGGCTGGCCACCATCGGCCAGGCGACGATCCCCAACGCCTCGCGCAACACCATCGCCGGGCAGCTCGCGTTCACCGTCGACCTGCGCCATCACGAGGATGCCGAGGTCGATGCGATCGAGCGCGAACTGCGCGCCGCGTTCGAGCGGATCGCGGCCGAGCGCGGCCTGCGCGTCGAGATCTCGACCTACTGGCGCAGCCCCGCCACGCCCTTCGACGCGAGCTGCGTGGCGCTGGTGCAGCAGGCGGTCGACGCGCTCGGGTATTCGAACCAGCGCATCGTCAGCGGCGCCGGCCACGACGCGATCCACCTCGCGCGTCACTGCCCGAGCGCGATGGTCTTCATTCCCTGCGTGGACGGTCTTTCGCACAACGAAGCCGAGGACGCGCTGCCCGAGGACGTGACACGCGGCGCCGAGGTGCTGCTGCAGGCCGTGCTCGCACGCGCCGGCGCGCGCAGCGCCGCCACGATCAACGACGAATCGGAGAGCCGATGAAAACCTTCTTCCATCCCGAGCAACTGCTGCACCATCCGCGCAGCTATCTGTCACGCGGCCAGATGCGCGAGCCGCAGGAAGTGCCGGAGCGCGCGGCGCGGCTGGTGGCTGCCGCCGGCTCGCTCGACTTCACGGTCGAGGCGCCGGCCGATCGCGGTACCGCGGCGATCGCGGCCGTGCACGACATGAACTACCTGCGCTTTCTCGAGGAAGCGCATCGCGACTGGAAGCGCATGCCCGACGACTGGGGCGACGAGGTGATGTCGAACATCTTCGTGCGCGAGCCGAACCCGCTGCGCGGCGTGCTGGCCCAGGCGGCGCGCTACCTGACCGACGGCAGTTGCCCGGTCGGCGAACAGACCTGGCGTTCGGCCTATTGGTCGGCGCAGAGCGCGCTGGCCGCGGCCGAGGCCGTGAACGGCGGCGCACGCGAGGCCTGGGGCCTGTGCCGGCCGCCCGGCCATCATGCGCGGCGCGATGCGGCGGGCGGCTTCTGCTACCTGAACAATGCGGCGATCGCCGCGCAGGCGCTGCGCCAGCGCTTCGGCCGCGTGGCGATCCTCGACACCGACATGCATCACGGCCAGGGCGTGCAGGAGATCTTCTACGGTCGCGACGACGTGCTCTACATCTCGATCCATGGCGATCCGACCAACTTCTACCCGGTCGTCGCCGGCTACGAGGAGGAGACCGGCAGCGGCGCGGGCGATGGCTACAACGTCAACCTGCCGATGCCGCACGGCGCCTCGGAGGCGATGTTCTTCGAGCGCGTCGACGATGCGCTGCGCGTGCTGCGTCGCTTCGAAGCCGATGCGATCGTGCTCGCGCTCGGCTTCGACATCTACCGCGACGATCCGCAATCGAAGGTGGCCGTCACCACCGAGGGCTTCGGTCGTCTCGGCGGCGCGGTGGGCGCGCTGGGTCTGCCGACCGTGATCGTGCAGGAGGGTGGTTATCACCTGGAGAGCCTGGAGGCGAATGCGCGCGCCTTCTTCGGCGGGTTCGGCGAGGCACGAGGCTAGCGATGCGTTAATCGCGATCCGCCCGAGGCGGATCGTCGGGGGTTCGATGCAAGGAAACGCGGCGCCGGGAGCAGGCTCATGCTCCCGGCGCCGCGTTTGTTTTTTCCAGGCGCGTCGCGCGGTATCGATGGATGAACGCCATTAATACTGACGATGAGTAAACGGCATTTTACGCAGCGATATCGGCGATGGATAAATCACCCAGGCCGCCGACGCGAGCCATTTCACGAATTCACAGCTTCGCACTGCGAATCGACTCATCGACCATACGACAGGGAGTCCACCATGTACAAACCGCTTTGCCTCGGCGCCGCCTTGCTGTGCGCCAACGGCCTGGCCCACGCGCAGAACTCGGTGACGCTGTACGGCATCATCGACCAGGGCATCGCGATCAACACCAACGCGGCCGGCAGCCGCCAGTACGCGCTGACGAGCGGCAACGAATCGGGCAGCCGCTGGGGGCTGCGCGGCCGCGAGGAACTCGGCGGCGGCCTGTTTTCGCTGTTCGTGCTGGAAGGCGGCTTCAACGGCTCGACCGGCGCGCTCGGGCAGAACGGCGACCTGTTCGGCCGCCAGGTCTATGTGGGCCTGGGCTCCTCGCGCCTGGGCACGCTGACGGCGGGGCGCCAGTACCTGCCGAACGCGGAGATGGTCGGCATCTTCGAGGCGGGCGAGGACTGGGCGCTGTCGGGAGCCGGCTACGGCGCGCATCCGGGCGATCTCGACGACCTCGACGGCTCGTTTCGCGTCAACAACGCACTGAAGTACAGCTCGCCGACCTGGGCCGGCTTCAATGCCGAGGCGCTCTACAGTTTCGGCGGCGTGGCCGGCAGCAGCTCGCGCAACCAGATCTACGGCTTCGGCCTCGGTTGGCAAGGCGGCCCGTTCAAGGCCGCCGCGGCCTACACCTTCGCGCGTAATCCGAACTTCTCGCTGTACGGCAACAAGGCCAACGACAGCGCGAGCGGCAGCAACATGGCGAGCCCCGTCTACAGCGGCTACGCCAGCGCCGGCTCGCAGCAGATCGTCAATGCGGGCGGCACCTACACGCTCGGCGCGGCGACCTTCGGCGCCGTTTACAGCAACACGCGCTTCCAGAACCTCGGCGCCACCGCCGTGAGCGGCTCGACCAGTTCGATGCCGGGCGCGAGCGTCGCCTTCAATACCTTCGAGCTGAACGCGAAGTACCTGATCACGCCGGCGTTGCAGGTGGCGGCCTCCTACGCGCTGACCAGGAGCAGCAGCGTGAACGGCCGCGAGGGCGCGAAGTACAGCCAGCTCGAGGCCGGCCTCGACTATTCGCTCTCCAAGCGCGCCGACCTCTACGCGGTCGGCGTCTACCAGCTCGCCAGCGGCACCGACTCGACGGGCCGCAAGGCGGTCGCGGCGGTGGCCTTCGCCACGCCGTCCTCGAACAGCCACCAGCTCGTCACGGTTGCCGGGATCCGGCACCGGTTCTGAGCGATGCGCCGGGCGGAGCATGAATCCGGTTCATGCTCCGCATAAGAATTCGGCATTTTACGAGCCGATATTGGTCACCGATAAAGGTGGCAGGCCGTGGCGCCGCAAGGCCGCATGCACGGCAACCCGACCCAGGATCCCCGATGACGTCCACCGTCCCTCAACGCCAGCCGATCCGCGCCGCGCTCGCGGCCTTCATCGGCACGACCATCGAGTTCTACGATTTCTATACCTACGCCACGGCCGCCGCGCTGGTGCTCGGCGGCGTGTTCTTCCCGAGCGCGGATCCGTTCGTCAGCACGCTCGCCTCGTTCGCGACCTTCGCGGTCGGCTTCATCGCGCGGCCGCTGAGCGGCGCCGTGTTCGGTCACTGGGGCGACCGGCTCGGCCGCAAGAAAATGCTGATCCTGACCATGTTCCTGATGGGCGTGGCGACCACCGGCATCGGTCTGCTGCCATCCTATGCGTCGATCGGCGTGGCCGCGCCGGTGATCCTGATCCTGCTGCGCATCGTGCAGGGCATCGCGGTCGGCGGCGAATGGGGCGGCGCGGTGCTGATGTCGAGCGAGCATGCCGCGCCCGGGCGCAAGACGCTGTTCGCCTCGTTCCCGCAGCTGGGCAGCCCGGCCGGGCTGCTGCTCTCGCTGATCGCATTCCGCGCCGTCTCGGCGCTCGATCACGAGGCCTTCCTGGCCTGGGGCTGGCGGCTGCCGTTCCTGGCCAGCTTCGTGCTGCTGGTGGCCGGCGTGGTGGTGCGCCTCGGCGTGAACGAATCGCCCGAGTTCGAGCAGGCCCGGCGCGAGAACCGGCGCGCCAAGGCGCCGGTCAGGGAAGTGCTGCGCGGCTACTGGAGGCCGATCGTCTATGCCGCGGCGGCCACCACCATCGGCTCGGCCGGCTTCTTCTTCACCAACACCTTCATGATCTCCTACGTGACGAGCTTCCTGAAGATGCCCAAGCCGCTGATCCTCGACTGCCTGTTCGCAGTCACGCTGATCCAGCTCGCCTCGCAGCCGGTCTCGGCGCTGCTGGCCCAGCGTTTCGGCGATGCGCGCTTCCTGGGCGCGGCGGCGCTGCTGTCGATCTTCACGCCCTATCCGATGTTCGTGCTCGTCAACAGCCAGCAGCCGGTGCTGATCGTGCTCGGCATCGCGCTGGCGGTGGTGGTGCTGTCGGCCGTCTATGCCGTGATCGCCGGTTTCATGACGCGGGCCTTCCCGACCCCGCTGCGCTATTCCGGCATCTCGATCGCCTACCAGCTCTGCGCGACCGTGGCCGGCGGCACCACCCCGCTGATCGGCACCATGCTCGCGCAGCACTACCGCGGCCAGTGGCTGCCGCTCGCGATGTTCTTCTCGCTGCTGTCGGCCGTCTCGCTGGTCGGCATCGTCGCGCTGGCGCGCTACCAGCGCCGTCTCGCGCCCGCGCACGAGGCGGCGGCCGGCTCCGTGCCGGCGGCGTGACGCGCGGGCATCCAGTCTCGCCCTTTTTTCTTCCTGTCATCGACCACCATGCACACCGAACCACATCCGATTCCCGAGGCCGAATGGACGACGCGCGTCGAGCTCGCCGCGCTGTATCGGCTGGTCGCGCACTTCGGCATGACCGACATGATCGACACGCACATCACCGCGCGCGTGCCGGGCCCCGAGCATCACTTCCTGATCAACCGCTACGGCGTGCTGTTCCATGAAATGCGCGCCTCCGACCTGGTCAGGATCGACGCCGAAGGGCGCGTGGTCGAGCCCGCGGCCGCCAATGGCGATGGCGACCCGGCGCGCCATCGCGTCAACGCGGCCGGCTTCACGATCCACTCGGCGATCCACATGGCGCGCCCGGACCTGTGCTGCGTGATCCACACGCACACGGCGGCCGGCTCGGCCGTCTCGGCGCAACGTCACGGGCTGCTGCCGATCAGCCAGCACGCGCTCAAGTTCCACGAGCGGATCGGCTATCACGACTACGAGGGCATCGCGCTCGACCTCGGCGAGCGCGAACGGCTGATTCGCGACCTGGGCCCGCATAGCGCGATGATCCTGCGCAACCACGGGCTGCTCGCGGCCGGGCGCTCGGTGGCGGCGGCCTTCCAGAACATCTACTTCCTGGAGCGCGCCTGCCAGATCCAGGTGCGCGCGCTGGCCGGCAACGCCGAGCTGATCCTGCCGCCCGAAGCGGTGCGCCGGCTCACGGCGGAGCAGTTCGATCGCGACGAGGCCGACGCGATCATCGCGCTGCAGTGGCAGGCCGCGCTGCGGCTCATCGAAGGCGGCGCGACCGACTACCGTAGCTGATCATGACGCGCATCGCCTTTCTCAGCGACGGGTTCGACCTGTCGCCGCTGTTCGCGCCGCTGCGCGAGCGCCTGCCCGGGCTGCAGGTGGTCGGCGCCGACGGGCACGATGCCGAGATCGCCGTCTGCTGGCGTCCGCCGGCCGGCGCGCTGGCGCGGCTGCCCTCGCTGCGGCTGGTGCACAGCATCGCCGCCGGTGTCGACCACATCCTGGCCGATCCCGAGCTGCCCGCGGTGCCCGTGTGCCGCGTGGTCGATCCCGTCCACGCCGAGGGCATGGGCGAGTTCGTGATGTGGGCCGTGCTGCATTTCCATCGCGGTTTCGATCGCGTGCTCGCCAACCAGCGCGAACGGCGCTGGCTGCGCGAGCCGCAGGTCGCGGCGCAGGCACGCACGATCGGCGTGATGGGGCTCGGCGCGCTGGGCCGGCATGTCGCCGGGCTGCTGGCCGGGGCGGGTTTCCGCGTGCGCGGCTGGTCGCGCGAGCGCAAGTGTCTGGACGGCATCGAGACCTTCGGTGCCGGGCAGCTCGACGACTTCCTGGCCGGCAGCGAGATGCTGGTCTGCCTGCTGCCGCTCACCGCCGATACACGCGCCCTGATCGACCGGCACCTGCTCGCGCGCCTGCCGCGCGGGGCGAAGCTGATCCATGTGGGGCGCGGCGAGCATCTGGTCGCGGCGGACGTGCTGGCCGCGCTCGAGGACGGCAGGCTCGGCGGCGCGGTGATCGACGTGTTCGAGCGCGAGCCGCTGCCCGAGGACGATCCGTTCTGGGATGCGCCGAACCTGGTCGTCACGCCGCACATGGCCTCGGTGGCCAGCTTCGAGCGGATCGCCGCGCAGATCGCGGACAACGTGATGCGTCTGCGCGAGGGTTTGCCGCTGGCCAATCGGGTCGATCCGGCGCTGGGCTATTGAGCGGGCCTGGCGGCAAGGGCGTTGCCTTGCGTCCTGTTGCTGCTGAAGGTCGCGGTGGGTTCCGAAAGAAGATGCGCGGCAGCGGCCGCGTCGTTCAGCCGCCCTTCGCCGGCGTGTCGAGGCTCTCGCCGCCATGTGCCCGCACCTGCCCCGCCGCGAACGCGCGCAGCCGCTCCAGGAACACGGCCTCGGCCGCGCGCGGCTTGCGTTCGGCGGCCCACAGCAGCACCACGTCGAGATCGGCGATGCCCTCGGCCGGCGGCAGGCGCATCATGCGGCCCGCCGCGACCTGGGCTTGCCCGACGTGCTCGGGCAGGCTGCCGATGCCGAACCCGGCAACGATCAGCCGCATCACCTCCGCCATGCTCGCCGAGGTCGCGACCACCCGCCCGGCCAGGCCGTGCTGGTCGCGAAACACGCCGAGCACCGACAGCGAGGCGCCGAGCTGGTCGCCCGCGAAGGACACGAAATTCTCCTCGCGCAGGTCCTCGACGCTCAGGCCCTCTCGACCGAACAGCGGATGGCGGCGCCCGCAGAACAGCGCATAGCGCTGCGGCATGAACAACTGCTGGGCGATCTTGCCGCCCACGTGCCGGTTCAGGCTCAGCGCGGCGGTGGCCGTGTGCTGCAGCAAGGCGCTCGGCACGTCGGCGCTGCGCATCACCTGCACCTCGAAATCGATATCGGGATAGTCGGCGTGGAAGTCGGCGAGGAAATCGTCGTAGGCCTCGGACTGCACGCCGCTGACCGTGATCAGCCGCACCTGCCCCGACACGTAATGACCGCCTTCGCCCTCGTCGCTGGCCAGGCGTGAGATGCTGCCGTAGATCTCCTCGGCGATCTCGCGCACCTCGTTGCCGGCGCGCGTGATGTCGATGCGCGGGCCGCTGCGTTGCACGAGCTTGCGGCCGAGCTGTTCCTCGAGGCGGCGCAGCGCGTGGCTGACCGCCGGCTGGGTGATGTGCAGGTGGGCGGCGGCGCGGCTCACGCTCTGTTCGCGCGCGATCACCAGGAAGGTCCGCAGCAGGTTCCAGTCGAGCCGGTCGTTGATCAGTGCGGCGCGCACGCTGCGGGTCATCGCGGGCTCCGGAGGCGGGAAATGCCGAATTATAGGTGCGCCATTTTGCCCCGTGCATCCGTTGTTTCGAGATGAGGCGGGTGCTATGTTCGGACCTCGTTTTTTTCGAACTCAGGCCGGCGCGCTTGAACCGGCCTGCGCCGGCATGATCTCGTTGCCCTCGATCGCGTCCCGGCCGCGCGACAAACGAGGAGGCAATCATGCGCAATGTGGCGGTGGTGAATCGCTGGGTCGGCCTGGCCGGTCTCTCGCTCTGTATCCTGCTGGCGGTGCTGTCGCTGCCGGGCTGGTGGTATCTGCGCCATCACTGGGTGCCGGACGACGCGATCGTGCGCAGCCAGGTGCTGCGGCCCGGGCTGCAGCTCTACGTGGTGCGCCGCGAAGGCGGCGGCGCGCCGGTACCGGTCCTCTACGACTATTACCTGACGGGGCGCCTGATCGACCGGGGCACGCTCGGCGCGCTGATGGATCGCCGCGCGCCCTTCCTGGTCGCCGACAGCGACCAGGCCGAGATCACCATGGACGGCGAGGAGATGGTCTGCGTGGCCCTGTTCGGCCATGTCCATGGCTTCGCCAACAAGGTCGCGCTCGATCTCGGTGGCACACGGCGCGCGATTGCAATCTCGATCGTGGCGCGTCCGCCGGGCGCCTCGCGCGAGGCGCTCACCCGTCCGAATGGCCAGGGCATGAAGGAAGAAGGGGGCGAGGGCGCTTCTGTCTGTAAAATGCAGCCTTGATTTTCCACCCGAACCCTCCTGCCTCATGTCGCGCGCGCTCGAAATCCTGAACGAAGTTTTCGGTTATCCGGCCTTTCGCGGCCAACAGGGGGAGATCGTCGAGCATGTCGCGTCGGGCGGCGACTGCCTGGTGCTGATGCCCACCGGCGGCGGCAAGTCGCTCTGCTACCAGATCCCGGCGCTGGTGCGCCACGAATCGGGGCAGGGCGCCGGCATCGTGGTCTCGCCGCTGATCGCGCTGATGCAGGACCAGGTGGCCGCGCTGACCGAGGTCGGCGTGAGGGCGGCCTACCTGAACTCGACGCTGTCGGGCGCGCAGGCGGCCGCCACCGAGCGCGCGCTGCGCGAGGGCGAGATCGACCTGCTCTACGTGGCGCCCGAGCGGCTCATGACACCGCGCTTCCTCGACCTGCTCGAGCGCACGCGCATCGGCCTGTTCGCGATCGACGAGGCGCACTGCGTGTCGCAGTGGGGGCATGACTTCCGGCCCGAGTACATCCAGCTGTCGATCCTGCACGAGCGCTTCCCCTACGTGCCGCGCATCGCGCTGACGGCCACCGCCGACGCCATCACGCGCGACGAGATCATCCAGCGCCTCGCGCTCGACGACGCTCGCGTGTTCGTGTCGAGCTTCGACCGGCCCAATATCCGCTACCGGATCGTCGAGAAGGACAATGCGCGCTCGCAGCTGCTCGACTTCATCCGCGCCGAGCACACCAATGCCGACGGCACCACCGATGCGGGCGTGGTGTACTGCCTGTCGCGCCGCAAGGTGGAGGAGACCGCCGAGTGGCTCAAGACCCAGGGCGTGCGCGCATTGCCGTACCACGCCGGGATGGAGTTCGAGATCCGCCAGCGCCACCAGGAGATGTTCCAGCGCGAGGAGGGCATCGTGATGTGCGCGACGATCGCCTTCGGCATGGGCATCGACAAGCCCGACGTGCGCTTCGTGGCCCACCTGGACTTGCCCAAGAGCGTCGAGGGCTATTACCAGGAAACCGGCCGCGCGGGCCGCGACGGCCTGCCCGCCAATGCCTGGATGGCCTACGGGCTCGGCGACGTGGTGCAGCAGCGCAAGATGATCGACGAGTCCGACGCCGACGACGCGCACAAGCGGGTCCAGACCTCGAAGCTCGATGCGCTGCTGGGCCTGTGCGAAACCGCCTCGTGCCGGCGCGTGCGCCTGCTCGGTTATTTCGGCGAGGCCAGCCAGCCCTGCGGCAACTGCGATACCTGCCTGGAGCCGCCGGCCACCTGGGATGCCACGCGCGAGGCGCAGATGGCCCTGTCCTGCGTGTTTCGCGCGCAACGCGCGAGCGGCTTCAATTTCGGCTCCAGCCACCTGATCGAGATCCTGCGCGGCGCCAAGACCGAGAAGATCCAGCAGCGCGGCCACGACGCGCTGAGCACCTTCGGCATCGGCGCCGAGCTCTCCGAACCCGAATGGCGCGCGATCTTCCGCCAGTTGGTGGCCTTCGGCTACCTGGCGGTCGATCACGGCGGCTTCGGCGCGCTGGTGCTGACGGCGGCCAGCAAGCCGGTGCTCAAGGGCGAGGAAAGCGTCACGCTGCGTCGCTACGTGAAGCCCAAGAGCTCGCGCCAGTCCTCGGCGCGCAGCGGCGCGCGGGCCGACCCGACCGCCGGCATGTCGACGCGCGAGCGCGCCTGCTGGGAGCGGCTGCGGGCCTGGCGTGCCGAGACCGCCAAGAGCGACGGCGTGCCCGCCTACGTGATCTTCCATGATGCGACCCTCGCCGAGATCGCCCGCAACGCGCCGGAGTCGATCGAGGACCTTCGCCATATCCCCGGCATCGGGGCGCGCAAGCTCGAGCGCTTCGGCGACGAGCTGATCGACGTGGTCGAGTCGGCCTGAGCCTGGCCGAAGGGTTGCCGGGCGGGATCGAAGGGGGCGGGATCGGTGAGGTGGGATGTTGCGGTGCGATCACCGCAGCGGGCGTCGCTGATTCGTCACTTATTCTTGCCCCGGCAAATCACGCAAGCTGTTGACTCGCTTGAGATTTTTGCTTTATGATGCCGGGTTCCGATTCTCGGGAGGTAAACACGCGTGCCGACGTCATGCGCCGGCGGGTGGAGTGTTCTTCCAGGTTTCGGATAGCCACAGGCATGCCGGCGTCGCTTTGCCCGTCGTCAGTGTGCCGGTTTTTGTCATTTTCAGGAATACACAATGCCAACCATCAATCAATTGGTTCGCAAAGGCCGTGAGTCGGAAACGACCAAGAGCAAGAGCCCGGCCCTGCAGAACTGCCCCCAGCGTCGCGGCGTGTGCACCCGTGTGTACACGACGACGCCGAAGAAGCCGAACTCGGCACTCCGTAAGGTCGCCAAGGTTCGTCTGACGAACGGTTTCGAAGTGATTTCGTACATCGGCGGTGAAGGCCACAACCTGCAGGAACACTCGGTTGTGCTGATCCGCGGCGGCCGTGTGAAGGATTTGCCGGGTGTGCGTTACCACATGGTTCGCGGCTCGCTGGATACGCAGGGCGTGAAGGACCGTAAGCAAGCGCGCTCGAAGTACGGCGCGAAGCGTGCGAAGGCTGCGAAGTAAGCAGACTCCGAATGGTGATCGCCGTCAGGCGGTTAATGCGGTGGTGCCGGATAGCCGGTGCTGTCGAGTAAGTGGTCACCCGGCCAAGCTGGTTAGTCGAACGAGATGAATCGGGTTTGTTGGTGGCCGCGGAGCTGGTCTCAGCTCCAACTGAAAAGTTAAAGGAAGAAACATGCCGCGTCGTCGCGAAGTCCCCAAGCGGGAAGTGTTGCCGGATCCGAAGTACGGCAACGTTGATGTTGCAAAATTCATGAACATGCTGATGCTGTCCGGCAAGAAGTCGGTCGCTGAACGCATCGTTTATGGCGCTTTCGAACAGATCCAGACCAAGGGTGGCAAGGACCCGCTGGAAGTGTTCACTGTCGCGCTGAACAACGTGAAGCCGGTGGTCGAAGTGAAGAGCCGTCGCGTTGGTGGTGCGAACTATCAGGTTCCGGTCGAAGTGCGCCCGTCGCGTCGTATGGCATTGGCGATGCGCTGGCTGCGTGAGGCCGCGAAGAAGCGTAGCGAGAAGTCGATGGCCCTGCGCCTGGCTGGTGAACTCTCCGAAGCGGCCGAAGGCCGTGGCGGCGCGATGAAGAAGCGCGACGAAGTTCACCGGATGGCAGAAGCCAACCGCGCGTTCTCGCACTTCCGCTTCTAAGCGAAAGCGCGAATCAAGCGGTAAAAATCCGGGCGGGTGCGCTTTTTCGAGCGCCTCGCCCGTTTGTGTTGAGGCGTGACGCGGCTTTGCGTCGCGTTAACCCATAGAGGATCAAAGTGGCTCGCAAGACTCCTATCGAGCGCTACCGCAACATCGGTATTAGCGCCCACATCGACGCCGGCAAGACGACGACGACCGAGCGCATTCTGTTTTATACCGGCGTGAACCACAAGATCGGTGAAGTTCACGACGGCGCCGCCACGATGGACTGGATGGAGCAGGAACAGGAGCGTGGCATCACGATCACCTCCGCTGCCACCACCGCCTTCTGGAAGGGCATGGGCGGCAACTATCCGGAACACCGCATCAACATCATCGACACCCCGGGCCACGTCGACTTCACGATCGAAGTGGAGCGCTCGATGCGCGTGCTCGACGGCGCGTGCATGGTGTACTGCGCCGTGGGCGGCGTGCAGCCGCAGTCGGAAACCGTCTGGCGCCAGGCCAACAAGTACAAGGTGCCGCGTCTGGCCTTCGTCAACAAGATGGACCGTACCGGCGCGAACTTCTTCAAGGTCTACGACCAGCTCCGTCTGCGCCTGAAGGCGAACCCGGTGCCGGTGGTGGTGCCGATCGGCGCGGAAGAAAGCTTCAAGGGCGTGGTCGACCTGATCAAGATGAAGGCGATCGTTTGGGACGAGGCGTCCCAGGGCACGAAGTTCGACTACATCGACATCCCGGCGGAACTCGCCGAGACGTGCCAGGAATGGCGCGAGAAGATGGTCGAGGCGGCAGCCGAAGCCAACGAAGACCTGATGAACAAGTACCTGGAAGAGGGCGATCTGTCGGAAGCCGAGATCGTCAAGGCGCTGCGCGACCGTACGATCGCCTGCGAAATCCAGCCGATGCTGTGCGGTACCGCGTTCAAGAACAAGGGCGTGCAGCGCATGCTTGACGCCGTGATCGACTTCCTGCCGTCGCCGGTCGACATTCCGCCGGTTACCGGCGAACTCGACAACGGTGACAAGGTCGAGCGTCTCGCGTCGGACGAAGAGAAGTTCTCGTCGCTGGCGTTCAAGATCATGACCGACCCGTTCGTCGGCCAGCTGATCTTCTTCCGCGTGTACTCGGGCGTCGTCAATTCGGGCGACACGCTGCTGAACTCGACCAAGGGCAAGAAGGAACGCCTGGGCCGGATTCTGCAGATGCACGCGAACCAGCGCGAGGAAATCAAGGAAGTCCGCGCCGGCGACATCGCCGCGGCGGTCGGCCTGAAGGATGCGACCACCGGTGACACGCTGTGCGACCCGGCCCATCCGATCATCCTGGAACGCATGGTGTTCCCGGAGCCGGTGATCTCGCAGGCCGTCGAGCCGAAGACGAAGCCGGACCAGGAAAAGATGGGCCTGGCGCTGAACCGCCTGGCTCAGGAAGATCCGTCGTTCCGCGTCCAGACGGACGAGGAATCGGGCCAGACCATCATTTCGGGCATGGGCGAGCTCCACCTCGAAATTCTGGTCGACCGGATGCGCCGTGAATTCGGCGTCGAGGCAACCGTCGGCAAGCCGCAGGTTGCTTATCGCGAAACGATCCGTTCGACGGCGAAGGATGTCGACGGCAAGTTCGTCAAGCAGTCGGGTGGTCGCGGCCAGTACGGCCATGCGGTCATCACGCTCGAGCCGAACGAGCAGGGCAAGGGCTACGAGTTCCTGGACGAGATCAAGGGCGGTGTGATTCCTCGCGAATACATCCCGGCGGTCGACAAGGGCATTCAGGACACGCTGAAGGCCGGCGTGCTGGCAGGCTTCCCGGTGGTCGACGTGAAGGTGCACCTGACCTTCGGTTCGTACCACGACGTGGACTCGAACGAAAACGCGTTCCGCATGGCCGGTTCGATGGCGTTCAAGGAAGCAATGCGCCGCGCCAGCCCGGTGGTGCTCGAGCCGATGATGGCAGTTGAAGTCGAAACGCCGGAAGACTACATGGGCAACGTGATGGGCGACCTGTCGGGCCGTCGCGGTATCGTCCAGGGCATGGAAGACATGGTTGGCGGCGGCAAGATCGTTCGCGCCGAAGTGCCGCTGTCGGAAATGTTCGGCTACTCGACCTCGCTGCGTTCGCTCACGCAAGGTCGCGCGACCTACACGATGGAGTTCAAGCACTACTCGGAAGCTCCGCGTAACGTCGCCGAAGCGATCATCAGCGCCAAGTCGAAGTAAATCGTCTCCATCCAACATTCATTTTTGAAAGAAGAGAATCATGGCAAAAGGTAAGTTCGAACGGACCAAGCCGCACGTCAACGTCGGTACGATCGGTCACGTTGACCACGGCAAGACGACGCTGACGGCAGCTATCGCAACGGTTCTGTCGGCGAAGTTCGGCGGCGAAGCGAAGAAGTACGACGAAATCGACGCGGCGCCGGAAGAAAAGGCACGTGGCATCACGATCAACACCGCGCACATCGAGTACGAAACGGCGAACCGCCACTACGCACACGTCGATTGCCCGGGCCACGCCGACTACGTGAAGAACATGATCACGGGTGCCGCGCAGATGGACGGCGCGATCCTGGTGTGCTCGGCCGCCGACGGCCCGATGCCGCAAACGCGTGAGCACATCCTGCTGGCGCGTCAGGTTGGCGTTCCGTACATCATCGTGTTCCTGAACAAGTGCGACATGGTGGACGACGCTGAACTGCTCGAGCTGGTCGAGATGGAAGTTCGCGAACTCCTGTCGAAGTACGACTTCCCGGGCGACGACACGCCGATCATCAAGGGTTCGGCGAAGCTGGCGCTGGAAGGCGACAAGGGCGAGCTGGGCGAGACGGCGATCATGAGCCTGGCCGATGCGCTGGACACGTACATCCCGACGCCGGAGCGCGCGGTCGATGGTACGTTCCTGATGCCGGTGGAAGACGTGTTCTCGATCTCGGGTCGCGGCACGGTGGTGACGGGTCGTGTCGAGCGTGGCATCGTGAAGGTCGGCGAAGAAATCGAAATCGTCGGCATCAAGGACACGCAGAAGACGACCTGCACGGGCGTGGAAATGTTCCGCAAGCTGCTGGACCAAGGTCAGGCTGGCGACAACGTGGGTATCCTGCTGCGCGGCACGAAGCGTGAAGACGTGGAGCGTGGCCAGGTTCTGGCCAAGCCGGGTTCGATCAAGCCGCACACGCACTTCACGGCTGAAGTGTACGTGCTGAGCAAGGACGAAGGCGGCCGCCACACGCCGTTCTTCAACAACTACCGTCCGCAGTTCTACTTCCGTACGACGGACGTGACGGGCTCGATCGAGCTGCCGAAGGACAAGGAAATGGTCATGCCGGGCGACAACGTGTCGATCACGGTGAAGCTGATCGCTCCGATTGCGATGGAAGAAGGTCTGCGCTTCGCGATCCGCGAAGGTGGCCGTACCGTCGGCGCCGGCGTCGTCGCCAAGATCCTCGACTAAACTCGAGTATCGCTGCCGGGCCGCAGCTGGTGTATCATCTGCGGTTCAGCGCCCGGGAGCGGGCGCCTGGTCTCCCCAGGCGCCCGCTCCTACGTTCTTTTACTGATCCGGCGATGCAACATCGCCTCGCTCTTTTCAAGGAATCGTCATGCAAAAGCAAAAAATCCGCATTCGCCTGAAGGCTTTCGACTATCGTCTGATCGACCAGTCGGCTGCCGAGATCGTCGACACGGCGAAGCGGACGGGTGCAATCGTCCGTGGCCCGGTGCCGCTGCCGACCCGCATCCAGCGCTTCGACATCCTGCGTTCGCCGCACGTCAACAAGACCTCGCGTGACCAGCTCGAAATCCGCACCCACCAGCGCCTGATGGACATCGTCGATCCGACCGACAAGACGGTCGACGCGCTGATGAAGCTCGACCTGCCGGCTGGCGTGGACGTCGAAATCAAGCTGCAGTAAGGCTCGCGGCGGATCCGGCCCCGGCTGGAAACGCTAAGTCTTTGATTGCTTGCGGAAAACGTAAAGCCTCGCTATAATGCAAGGCTTTTCGCGTATTTGCGTAAAAACCGACGCGCCTGCTCTTGCGGCAAGCGCGCCGTTTTGTAAATTAGCCCCGACCAATCGCAGTCGGGAATGGAGAAAACGATGAGCCTTGGACTCGTAGGTCGCAAGGTTGGCATGACCCGTATTTTCACGGCTGAAGGGGATTCGATTCCCGTCACCGTGCTGGACGTGTCGGACAACCGCGTGACGCAGATCAAGACTGTTGAAACCGACGGCTACACGGCCGTGCAGGTTGCATTTGGCTCCCGTCGCGCATCGCGCGTGACGAAGCCGTTGGCAGGTCATCTCGCCAAAGCCGGCGTCGAAGCCGGTGAAGTTCTCAAGGAATTCCGCATCGATGCGGCCAAGGCAGCCGAGCTGTCGAATGGCGCCATCGTCGGTCCCGATCTCTTCGAAGTAGGCCAGAAGGTCGACGTGCAAGGCGTGTCGATCGGTAAGGGCTATGCCGGTACGATCAAGCGTTACAACTTCAGCTCGGGCCGCGCAACGCACGGTAACTCGCGCTCGCACAACGTGCCGGGCTCGATCGGTATGGCGCAGGATCCGGGTCGTGTGTTCCCGGGCAAGCGCATGACCGGTCACATGGGTGACGTGACGGTTACGGTTCAGAACCTCGAAATCGCGCGTATCGACGCAGAGCGCAAGCTGCTGCTCGTGAAGGGCGCAATTCCGGGCGCGAAGGGCGGCAAGGTCTTCGTGACGCCGGCCGTCAAGACCAAGGGGGCGAAATAATGGAACTCAAGCTCCTGAATGAAAATGGTCAGGAAGGTGCGTCGGTCAACGCGTCGGACGTCGTGTTCGGCCGTGACTACAACGAAGCGCTGATCCACCAGGTCGTCGTGGCTTACCAGGCGAACGCTCGCCAGGGTAACCGCGCGCAGAAGGATCGCGAACAAGTCAAGCACACGACCAAGAAGCCGTGGCGCCAGAAGGGTACGGGCCGCGCTCGTGCCGGTATGTCGTCGAGCCCGCTGTGGCGCGGCGGTGGCCGTATCTTCCCGAATTCGCCGGAAGAAAACTTCTCGCACAAGGTCAACAAGAAGATGCACCGCGCAGGTCTGCGCTCCATCTTCTCGCAGCTGGCCCGCGAAGGCCGTCTGTCGGTCGTCGAGCAACTGACGCTCGAAGCGCCGAAGACCAAGCTGCTGGCCGAGAAGTTCAAGGCCATGGGCCTCGAATCCGTGCTCGTCATCACCGATACGGTCGATGAGAACCTGTACCTCGCGTCGCGCAACCTGCCGAATGTGGCGGTTGTCGAGCCGCGTTACGCCGACCCGCTGTCGCTGATCTACTTCAAGAAGATCCTGGTCACGAAGGCTGCGGTCGCCCAGATCGAGGAGTTGCTGTCATGAGCGAGATTCGCAAGAACGATCATCGTTTGATGCAGGTCCTGCTCGCGCCGGTGGTCTCCGAGAAGGCGACCCTGGTTGCCGACAAGAACGAGCAAGTCGTGTTCGAAGTCGCACCGGATGCCACGAAGCAGGAAGTGAAGGCCGCTGTCGAGCTGCTGTTCAAGGTGGAAGTTGATTCCGTCAACGTGCTGGTCCAGAAGGGCAAGCAAAAGCGTTTCGGCCGCTCGATGGGCCGTCGCAAGGACGTGAAGAAGGCGTACGTCTGCCTGAAGCCCGGCCAGGAAATCAACTTTGAAGCGGAGGCCAAGTAATCATGGCAATCGTTAAAGTTAAGCCGACTTCGCCGGGTCGCCGCGCGATGGTCAAGGTGGTCAACAAGGATCTGCACAAGGGCAAGCCGTTCGCACCGCTGCTCGACACGCAGAGCACGACCGCCGGCCGTAACAACAACGGCCGCATCACCACGCGCCACAAGGGCGGTGGTCACAAGCAACACTACCGTGTCGTCGATTTCCGTCGCAACAAGGACGGCATCCCGGCAAAGGTCGAGCGTCTCGAGTACGACCCGAACCGTAGCGCGAACATCGCGCTGGTTCTGTACGCAGACGGCGAGCGTCGCTACATCATCGCGCCGAAGGGCGTGACGGTCGGCCAGCAACTGCTGTCCGGTTCGGAAGCGCCGATCCGCGCGGGCAATGCCCTGCCGATCCGCAACATTCCGGTCGGTACGACGATCCACTGCATCGAGATGCTGCCGGGCAAGGGCGCGCAGATCGCGCGTTCGGCCGGTACCTCGGCCATGCTGCTGGCGCGTGAAGGCGTCTACGCGCAGGTTCGTCTGCGTTCGGGCGAAATCCGCCGCGTGCACATCGAGTGCCGCGCGACGATCGGTGAAGTCGGCAACGAAGAGCACAGCCTGCGCCAGATCGGCAAGGCCGGTGCCAACCGCTGGCGCGGTATCCGCCCGACGGTTCGTGGCGTCGCGATGAACCCGATCGATCACCCGCACGGTGGTGGTGAAGGCAAGACCGCGGCAGGCCGCGATCCGGTGAGCCCGTGGGGCACGCCGGCGAAGGGCTTCCGTACGCGTCGCAACAAGCGCACGACGACGATGATCGTCCAGCGCCGTCACAAGCGTTAAGGAGTAGGCAATGGCACGTTCTGTTAAAAAAGGTCCGTTCTGCGACGCCCATTTGCTGAAGAAAGTTGAGGCGGCTGCAGCTTCGCGCGACAAGAAGCCGATCAAGACCTGGTCGCGTCGTTCGACGATCCTCCCGGATTTCATCGGTCTGACGATCGCCGTCCACAACGGCCGTCAACACGTTCCGGTGTACATCTCGGAAAACATGGTCGGCCACAAGCTTGGCGAGTTCGCACTGACCCGGACGTTCAAGGGTCACGCGGCCGACAAGAAGGCCAAGAAATAAGGGGCAATCAAGATGGAAGTGAAAGCAATTCATCGCGGTGCCCGCATCTCGGCGCAGAAGACGCGCCTGGTGGCTGACCAGATCCGCGGTTTGCCGGTCGACAAGGCGCTGAACGTCCTGACGTTCTCGCCGAAGAAGGCCGCCGGCATCGTGAAGAAGGTGGTGTTGTCGGCTATCGCGAATGCGGAGCACAACGAAGGCGCCGACATCGACGAGCTCAAGATCAAGAGCATCTACGTCGACAAGGCTGCCTCGCTCAAGCGCTTCACCGCGCGCGCCAAGGGCCGCGGCAACCGCATTGAGAAGCAATCCTGTCACATCACTGTGACGGTCGGGAATTAAGGGGTCACACGATGGGACAGAAAATTCATCCGACTGGCTTCCGTTTGGCCGTCAGCCGCAATTGGGCTTCGCGTTGGTACGCGAACAACAACAATTTCGCGGCGATGCTGCAGGAAGACATCGGCGTCCGTGAGTATCTGAAGAAGAAGCTGAAGAACGCTTCGGTCGGTCGCGTCGTCATCGAGCGCCCGGCGAAGAACGCACGGATCACGATTTACAGCTCGCGTCCGGGCGTCGTCATCGGCAAGAAGGGTGAGGACATCGAACTGCTGAAGACGGAACTGCAACGCCGCATGGGCGTGCCGGTTCACGTCAACATCGAAGAGATCCGCAAGCCGGAAACCGATGCTCAGCTGATCGCCGATTCGATCACGCAACAGCTCGAGCGCCGGATCATGTTCCGCCGCGCGATGAAGCGTGCGATGCAGAACGCCATGCGTCTGGGTGCTCAGGGCATCAAGATCATGAGCGCCGGTCGTCTGAACGGCATTGAAATCGCTCGTACCGAGTGGTATCGCGAAGGCCGCGTGCCCCTGCACACGCTGCGCGCCGACATCGATTACGCAACGTCGGAAGCCAAGACGACGTACGGCATCATCGGCGTCAAGGTGTGGGTGTACAAGGGCGACACGCTGGGCCGCAACGATGCGCCGGTGGTCGAGGAAGTGACGGAAGACAAGCGCCCGCGCCGCAATGCGCGTCCTGGCGATCGTCGTCCGCGCCGTGACGGTGAAGGCGGTGGTCCGGGTGCCCGTCGTGGCGCGCCGCGTCGCGCTGCAGGCAAGCCGGAAGACGGCAAGACTGGAGAATAACGATGCTGCAACCGAAACGCAGGAAGTATCGTAAGGAGCAGAAGGGTCGTAACACCGGTATCGCGACGCGCGGCAACGCCGTGTCGTTCGGTGAATTCGGCCTGAAGGCTATCGGTCGCGGCCGTCTGACCGCACGCCAGATCGAAGCGGCGCGTCGTGCCATGACGCGTCACATCAAGCGTGGCGGCCGGATCTGGATCCGCATCTTCCCGGACAAGCCGATTTCGCAGAAGCCGGCCGAAGTGCGGATGGGTAACGGTAAGGGTAACCCTGAGTACTACGTCGCCGAGATTCAGCCGGGCAAGATGCTGTACGAAATGGATGGCGTAACCGAAGAACTGGCACGCGAAGCGTTCCGTCTGGCAGCTGCCAAGCTGCCGCTCAAGACGGCATTCATCGTTCGTCAGCTCGGCGCCTAAGGAGAAAACATGAAGGCTTCCGAACTTCTCCAGAAAGATCAGGCCGCGCTCAACAAGGAGCTGTCGGACCTGTTGAAGGCGCAATTCGGCCTGCGCATGCAACTCGCGACCCAGCAGCTCACGAACACGAGCCAGCTGAAGAAGGTTCGTCGCGATATCGCTCGTGTGCGGACCGTCCTGACTCAGAAGGCGAACCAGAAATGAACGATAGCGTGAAAACCTCGCTCAAGCGGACGCTGGTCGGTCGTGTGGTCAGCAACAAGATGGACAAGACCGTCACGGTGCTGATCGAGAACCGCGTCAAGCATCCGATCTACGGCAAGTACGTCGTGCGCTCGAAGAAGTACCACGCACACGACGAAGCGAACACCTACAACGAGGGTGACCTCGTTGAAATCCAGGAAACGCGTCCTCTCTCGAAGACCAAGGCCTGGACGGTGTCGCGCCTGATCGAAGCAGCCCGCGTCATCTAAGCGGGAGGCCGAAAGGCCACAAGCAGTAGAAGTGCTTGAAATCGCAAAGTTTTTGCTTGCGTGGCCGGGATTATTTGTTATAATCCCGGTCTTCCCTCTTTATGGGAGCCCCGTCGCGGGCGAAGTCACGGTGGGGGAAGCGGGCTGGCGTTCTGTCGGCTCGATGATTCACCGATTTGCGATGGCGGGTTTCGTTTGCCATCGCTGCTGTTCAAACCCAAGCAGCCGCAGTTGGCTGACGGGACCAAGACTGACCGTATGTGCCATGGTGGCGCATCCGGATTAAGTTGGGAAAGATAAACCATGATCCAGACCGAATCTCGGCTTGAAGTGGCCGACAACACGGGTGCACGTGAAGTCATGTGCATCAAGGTGCTCGGCGGCTCGAAGCGTCGTTATGCCAGCATTGGCGACATCATCAAGGTGACCGTCAAGGAAGCAACGCCGCGCGGGCGCGTGAAGAAAGGCGAAATCTACAACGCCGTGGTGGTTCGTACCGCCAAGGGCGTGCGTCGTCAGGACGGTTCGCTGATCAAGTTCGACGGCAACGCCGCTGTGCTTTTGAACAACAAGCTCGAGCCGATCGGCACCCGCATTTTCGGGCCGGTCACGCGTGAGCTGCGTAGCGAACGATTCATGAAGATCGTTTCGCTGGCGCCGGAAGTGCTGTAAGGAGTCGCGATGAACAAGATTCGCAAGGGTGACGAAGTCATCGTCGTCACCGGCAAGGACAAGGGCAAGCGCGGCGTCGTGCTGGCCGTCGGCGCCGAACATGTGACCGTCGAAGGTATCAACCTCGTCAAGAAGCATGTGAAGCCGAACCCGATGAAGGGTACGACGGGTGGCGTGGAAGCGAAGACGATGCCGCTGCATATTTCGAACGTCGCACTGGTCGACGCGAACGGCAAGGCCTCGCGTGTCGGCATCAAGGTCGAGGAAGGCAAGAAGGTTCGCTTCCTGAAGACGACCGGCGCCGTGCTGGCCTGACGCGGAGTAGAAAAATGGCACGTTTTCAAGAGTTTTACAAAGAAACGGTAGTTCCCGGCCTGGTCGAGAAGTTCGGCTACAAGTCGATCATGGAAGTGCCGCGCATCACCAAGATCACCCTGAACATGGGCCTTGGCGAAGCCGTCGCTGACAAGAAGATCATCGAGAACGCCGTTGGCGACCTGACGAAGATCGCAGGTCAGAAGCCTGTCGTGACGAAGGCCCGCAAGGCAATCGCCGGCTTCAAGATCCGCCAGGGCTACCCGATCGGCGCGATGGTGACGCTGCGCGGCCGCGCGATGTATGAATTCCTCGATCGTTTCGTGACGGTCGCCCTGCCCCGCGTGCGCGATTTCCGCGGCGTGTCGGGTCGCGCGTTCGACGGCCGTGGCAACTACAACATCGGTGTGAAAGAGCAGATCATTTTCCCCGAAATCGATTACGACAAGATCGACGCGCTGCGTGGGCTGAACATCAGCATCACGACCACCGCGAAGACCGACGACGAAGCGAAGGCACTGCTCGCCAGCTTCAAGTTCCCGTTCAGAAACTGAGGTTACCGTGGCTAAACTGGCACTGATCGAACGTGAAAAGAAGCGTGCTCGCCTGGCAGAGAAGTACGCACCGAAGCGTGCGGCACTGAAGGCGATCATCGACGACGAGAGCAAGTCGGACGAAGAGCGCTACGCCGCCCGTCTCGAACTGCAACAACTGCCCCGCAACGCCAACCCGACCCGCAAGCGTAACCGCTGCGCGATCACGGGCCGTCCGCGTGGCACGTTCCGTAAATTCGGCCTCGCGCGTAACAAGATTCGTGAAATCGCTTTCCGCGGCGAGATTCCTGGCCTGACCAAGGCGAGCTGGTAATAGGAGAAACGTAAATGAGCATGAGTGATCCTATCGCCGATATGCTGACTCGCATCCGCAACGCGCAGATGGTCGAGAAGGTTTCGGTGGCAATGCCCTCGTCGAAGGTCAAGATCGCGATCGCCCAAGTCCTGAAGGACGAAGGCTACATCGACGATTTCGCAGTCAAGACCGAAGGCGCGAAGGCAGAACTGAACATTGCACTGAAGTACTACGCCGGCCGTCCGGTCATCGAACGCCTCGAGCGCGTGTCGAAGCCTGGCCTGCGCGTGTACCGTGGCCGCAATGACATCCCTCAGGTCATGAACGGCCTGGGTGTGGCAATCGTGTCGACGCCGAAGGGCGTGATGACCGACCGCAAGGCGCGCGCTACGGGCGTCGGCGGCGAAGTCATCTGCTACGTCGCTTAACCGAGGAGAAAGAAACATGTCTCGAGTAGGTAAGAGCCCGATCGCGCTGCAAGGCGCCGAGGTGACGCTGGCAAACGGCTCCATCACCGTGAAGGGTCCGCTGGGCACGATCTCGCAAGTGGTCAATCCGCTTGTGACGGTGGTGAACCAGGACGGCACGCTGAACTTGGCGCCGGTCGACGAAAGCCGCGAAGCGAATGCACTGTCGGGCACGATGCGCGCGATCATCGCGAACATGGTGCACGGCGTGACCAAGGGTTTCGAGCGCAAGCTGACGCTGGTTGGCGTCGGTTATCGTGCGCAGGCGCAAGGCGACAAGCTGAACCTGTCGCTGGGTTTCTCGCACCCGGTGGTGCACCAGATGCCGGAAGGCATCAAGGCTGAAACCCCGACGCAAACCGAAATCGTGATCAAGGGGATCAACAAGCAACAAGTCGGTCAAGTGGCTGCGGAAGTCCGCGGTTACCGTCCGCCGGAGCCCTACAAGGGCAAGGGCGTGCGCTATTCCGACGAGGTTGTGATCCTCAAAGAAACGAAGAAGAAGTAAGGGTGCGCAATCATGGATAAGACTCAATCTCGCCTGCGCCGCGCTCGCCAGACGCGTATCAAGATCGCTGAGCTGCAGGTCGCGCGTCTCGCCGTGCATCGCACGAACTCGCACATCTACGCGCAAGTGTTCTCGCCGTGCGGCACCAAGGTGGTGGCCAGTGCGTCGACGCTGGAAGCCGAAGTGCGTGCGCAGCTGGCTGACCAGTCGGGCAAGGGCGGCAACGTCAATGCCGCAACGCTGATCGGCAAGCGTATCGCCGAGAAGGCCAAGGCCGCCGGCATCGAATCCGTCGCCTTCGACCGCTCGGGCTTCCGCTACCATGGCCGCGTCAAGGCGCTGGCTGATGCAGCTCGCGAAGCTGGGCTCAAGTTCTAAGGGAAGAATTCGTCATGGCAAAGATGCAAGCGAAAGTTCAGGCTGACGAGCGCGACGACGGCCTTCGCGAAAAAATGATTTCGGTCAATCGCGTGACCAAGGTCGTGAAGGGTGGCCGGATTCTCGGTTTCGCCGCGCTGACCGTGGTTGGCGACGGTGATGGCCGCGTCGGTATGGGCAAGGGCAAGGCGAAGGAAGTGCCGGTCGCTGTCCAGAAGGCAATGGAGCAGGCTCGCCGCAACATGTTCAAGGTGCCGCTGAAGAACGGCACGCTGCAGCATGAAGTGCACGGCAAGCACGGCGCGTCGACGGTCCTCCTCGCTCCGGCGAAGGGTGGTACCGGCGTGATCGCCGGCGGCCCGATGCGCGCGGTGTTCGACGTGATGGGCGTGCAGAACGTCGTCGCGAAGAGCCACGGCTCGACGAACCCGTACAACCTGGTTCGTGCGACGCTCGATGGCCTGCGCAAGCAATCGACGCCGGCTGACATTGCTGCCAAGCGCGGCAAGTCGGTCGAAGAAATTTTGGGCTAAGCCCAGGTGGTCACCATGTCTGATAAAACTGTCAAGGTTCAGCTCGTCAAGAGCCTGATTGGGACCCGCGAATCGCACCGCGCCACCGTGCGCGGTCTGGGTCTGCGTCGACTCAACTCGGTCAGCGAGCTGCAGGATACGCCGGCCGTGCGCGGCATGATCAACAAGGTCTCGTACCTTGTTAAGGTCATCGGCTAAGCGCCGACTACGGATCAAGGAGTTGATATGGAATTGAATAACCTGAAGCCGGCGGAAGGCGCGAAGCACGCTAAGCGTCGCGTCGGCCGCGGCATCGGTTCCGGCCTCGGTAAGACGGCCGGCCGTGGTCACAAGGGTCAGAAGTCGCGTTCGGGCGGCTTCCACAAGGTTGGCTTCGAAGGCGGTCAGATGCCGCTGCAACGTCGTCTGCCGAAGCGCGGCTTCACGTCGCTGACGAAGGAATTCGTCGGTGAAGTGCGTCTGGGCGACCTCGAGAAGCTGCCGGTCGACGAGATCGATCTGCTCGCACTGAAGCAAGCCGGCCTGGTCGGCGAGCTGACGAAGAGCGCGAAGATCATCGCCACGGGCGAGCTGAAGCGCAAGATCACCGTGAAGGGTCTCGGCGCGACGAAGTCGGCACGCGCAGCGATCGAAGCGGCTGGCGGTTCGTTCGCCGAGTAACGCAGCTCGCGCTCGTTACTAGCATCTGCATCGGAGAAGATACTTGGCCAACAGCCCGAGTCTCGCAAAACCCGGTCGAAGCACGGCGAAGTTCGGCGATCTGCGTCGGCGGGCGATGTTCCTGCTGCTGGCGCTGATCGTCTATCGCATCGGCGCGCACATTCCGGTTCCGGGTATCGATCCGGATCAACTGGCGAAGCTGTTCCAGAGCCAGGCAGGCGGCATCCTCGGCATGTTCAACATGTTCTCGGGTGGTGCGTTGTCCCGCTTCACGATCTTCGCGCTGGGGATCATGCCGTACATCTCCGCGTCGATCATCATGCAGTTGCTGGCGATTGTCTCGCCGCAGCTCGAGGCGCTGAAGAAGGAAGGGCAGGCAGGGCAGCGGAAGATCACGCAGTACACGCGTGTCTTCACGGTCGTGCTGGCCACGTTCCAGGCCTTCGGCATCGCGGCTGCGCTGGAAAATCAGCCTGGCCTCGTGATCGATCCGGGCATGCTGTTCCGTCTCACGACGGTCGTCACCCTGGTGACGGGCACGATGTTCCTGATGTGGCTCGGCGAGCAGATCACCGAGCGCGGTCTGGGCAACGGTATTTCGATCATCATCTTCGGCGGGATCGCAGCAGGGTTCCCGAATGCCGTGGGTGGCCTGTTCGAGCTGGTGCGTACGGGTTCGATGAGCATCATTTCGGCGATCATCATCGTCGTCCTGATTGCAGCGGTGACCTACCTGGTCGTGTTCATTGAACGCGGTCAGCGCAAGATCCTCGTGAACTACGCGAAGCGCCAGGTCGGCAACAAGATTTACGGTGGGCAGTCGTCACACCTGCCGCTGAAGTTGAACATGTCGGGCGTGATTCCGCCGATCTTCGCGTCGTCGATCATCCTGTTCCCGGCAACCATCCTGAGCTGGTTCAGCTCGGGTGAGCGCAAGAGCTGGCTGTCCGACACGCTGCACAACGTGGCGGAAGCGCTGAAGCCGGGTCAGCCGGTGTACGTGCTGCTGTATACGCTGGCGATCGTGTTTTTCTGCTTCTTCTACACCGCACTGGTGTTCAACAGCAGGGAAACGGCGGACAACCTGAAGAAGAGCGGTGCATTCGTGCCGGGCATCCGTCCGGGCGACCAGACCGCGCGATACATCGACCGCATCCTCACGCGTCTGACGCTGGCCGGTGCGATCTACATCGTCTTCGTGTGTCTGCTGCCGGAATTCCTGGTGCTGCGCTGGAACGTGCCGTTTTATTTTGGTGGAACGTCGCTGCTGATCATTGTCGTCGTCACGATGGACTTCATGGCGCAGGTGCAGTCGTACGTTATGTCGCAACAGTATGAATCGCTGCTCAAGAAAGCCAATTTCAAGGGCAGCAACATCCCAATGCGTTGAAAGGACTATGGCCAAAGACGATGTAATCCAGATGCAGGGAGAAGTGGTCGAAAACCTTCCGAATGCTACCTTCCGCGTGAAGCTGGAAAACGGCCATGTCGTGTTGGGGCATATCTCGGGCAAGATGCGGATGCACTACATCCGTATCTTGCCGGGCGACAAGGTGACGGTTGAATTGACGCCTTACGATCTGTCGCGTGCGCGGATCGTGTTCCGGGCGAAGTGATTTGTAAAAAGGGTAATATCATGAAAGTGATGGCATCGGTTAAGCGCATTTGCCGCAATTGCAAGATCATCAAGCGCAAGGGCGTGGTTCGCGTGATCTGCAGCTCGGACCCGCGCCATAAACAGCGTCAAGGCTGATCGCGCGTTTATTTGCGCTTTTTGTTTGAGGAAAAACAATGGCTCGTATCGCAGGGGTTAACATCCCGAATCACCAGCATACCGAGATCGGCCTGACGGCGATTTTCGGTGTCGGCCGCACGCGCGCTCGCAGCATCTGCGTCGCAGCAGGCGTCGAATTCTCGAAGAAGGTCAAGGACCTGAACGACGCAGACCTCGAAAAGCTGCGTGAAGAAGTGGGCAAGTTTGTCGTCGAAGGCGATCTGCGCCGTGAAGTGACGATGAACATCAAGCGCCTGATGGACCTCGGCTGCTACCGCGGCGTCCGCCATCGCAAGGGTCTGCCGATGCGTGGCCAGCGTACGCGTACGAATGCACGCACCCGCAAGGGTCCGCGCCGCGCCGCTCAAGCGCTGAAGAAATAAGCTGACAGTTACAGGAAAACGTCATGGCTAAGGCTTCCAATAACGCGGCTCAACGCGTTCGCAAGAAGGTTAAGAAGAACGTTGCGGAAGGCGTGGTTCACGTTCACGCATCGTTCAACAACACGATCATCACGATCACCGATCGTCAGGGCAACGCTCTGGCGTGGGCGACGTCGGGCGGCCAGGGCTTCAAGGGTTCGCGCAAGTCGACCCCGTTCGCAGCACAGGTCGCAGCCGAGTCGGCTGGCCGTGTCGCGATGGAATACGGCGTGAAGAACCTCGAAGTTCGCATCAAGGGCCCGGGCCCGGGTCGTGAGTCGGCAGTGCGCGCACTGCACGGCCTCGGCATCAAGATCACGGCGATTTCCGACGTGACCCCGATCCCGCACAACGGCTGCCGTCCGCCGAAGCGCCGCCGCATCTAAGGATGCCAGGCGCAGCCTGTCGTCGCCGCAGGGCGGCTTCGGGCAACGTAGTCTATTGATTGACTAAGTCCACCGTTCGGTCCAAAGGACACGAACTAGCGCGGTTTTTGCGACCGCGTGACGATAGATAGAGGAAACGCAAAGTGGCACGTTATACCGGCCCCAAGGCCAAGCTGTCCCGCCGTGAAGGCACCGACCTGTTCCTGAAGAGCGCGCGTCGCTCGCTCGCCGACAAGTGCAAGCTCGACAGCAAGCCGGGTCAGCACGGCCGCATCTCCGGTGCGCGCACGTCCGACTACGGCACGCAGCTGCGTGAAAAGCAGAAGGTCAAGCGCATTTACGGCGTGCTGGAGCGCCAGTTCCGCCGCTACTTCGCGGAAGCTGACCGCCGCAAGGGCAACACGGGTGAAAACCTGCTGCAACTGCTCGAGTCGCGCCTGGACAACGTCGTCTACCGCATGGGTTTCGGTTCGACCCGCGCCGAAGCGCGTCAGCTCGTCGGCCACAAGGCCATCACGGTGAACGGCATCGTCTCGAACATCCCGTCGCTGCAAGTCAAGGCGGGCGACATCATCGCGATCCGCGAAAAGTCGAAGAAGCAGGCGCGTATCGTCGAAGCGCTGTCGCTGGCTGAGCAAGGCGGCATGCCGAGCTGGGTCGCGGTCGATGCGAAGAAGTTCGAAGGCACCTTCAAGCAAGTGCCGGAGCGCGCCGAAATCGCAGGCGACATCAACGAAAGCCTGATCGTCGAATTGTATTCGCGTTAATCCGATTGATAGCCGAGGTACCCTGCTTGCGAGAGCCGGCAGGGCCTCGGTTCTTCATTTTCAGGTGTTACCGGTCAGCCTTATCGGTGTAACGAGCCGAGGGTATTGAAAAGGAAAACCTATGCAAACCAGTTTGTTGAAACCCAAGATCATCGCCGTGGAATCGCTGGGCGAGAACCATGCGAAAGTGGTCATGGAGCCGTTCGAACGCGGCTACGGTCACACCTTGGGCAATGCGCTCCGTCGCGTCCTGCTGTCGTCGATGATCGGCTATGCGCCGACCGAAGTGACGATCGCCGGCGTGGTGCACGAGTATTCGACGCTTGATGGTGTGCAAGAGGACGTCGTCAACCTGCTGCTGAACCTGAAGGGCGTGGTGTTCAAGCTGCACAACCGCGACGAAGTCACGGTGACGCTGCGCAAGGAAGGCGAAGGCATCGTGACGGCCGGCGACATCGAACTCGCGCATGACTGCGAGGTGATCAACCCGGATCACGTGATTGCCCACCTGACGAAGGGCGGCAAGCTCGACGTCCAGATCAAGATCGAGAAGGGCCGCGGCTATGTGCCGGGCAACGTGCGTCGCTACGGCGAGGAATCGGCCAAGATCATCGGCCGCATCGTGCTGGACGCGTCGTTCTCGCCGGTTCGCCGCGTGAGCTACGCCGTCGAGAGCGCCCGCGTCGAGCAGCGTACCGACCTGGACAAGCTCGTCATGAACATCGAGACGAGCGGCGTGATCACCCCGGAAGAGGCGATTCGCCAGTCGGCCCGCATCCTGGTCGACCAGCTGTCCGTGTTCGCGGCGCTGGAAGGCACGGAAACGGCCGCCGAAGCCCCGTCGCGCGCACCGCAGATCGATCCGATCCTGCTGCGTCCGGTCGATGATCTCGAGCTGACGGTTCGTTCGGCGAACTGCCTGAAGGCCGAGAACATCTACTACATCGGCGACCTGATCCAGCGCACGGAAAACGAGCTGCTGAAGACGCCGAACCTCGGTCGCAAGTCGCTCAACGAGATCAAGGAAGTGCTCGCTTCGCGCGGTCTCACGCTGGGCATGAAGCTCGAGAACTGGCCGCCGGCCGGCCTCGACAAGTAATCGCACGGCAGCAACAGCGTCGTCATCTGGTCAGGACGCGGATTTTCCTTTAAAATCCGCGTCTTGTCTTTTTTCTACCGGCCCGTGCGCCTCAAGGCGCGATAGAAGAGCTGGATCAAAACTTTGAATCAAGGAAACTGAAATGCGTCACCGTCATGGTCTGCGGAAACTGAACCGCACGAGCAGCCACCGTCTGGCAATGCTCCGTAACATGTCCAACTCGCTGATCGAGCACGAAGTCATCAAGACGACGCTGCCGAAGGCGAAGGAACTGCGCAAGGTCGTCGAGCCCCTCATCACCCTGGGCAAGAAGCCGTCGCTGGCCAACCGTCGCCTGGCGTTCAACCGCCTGCGCGATCGTGACTCGGTCACGAAGCTGTTCGACGTGCTCGGTCCGCGCTTCGCGAACCGTCCGGGCGGCTACCTGCGTATCCTGAAGTTCGGCTTCCGCGTTGGCGACAATGCACCGATGGCGCTGGTCGAACTGCTCGACCGCCCGGAAGTCTCGGAAGAGAACGTCCAGGAAGCGGAATAAGCTTCATCTGATGTCGCGAAAAAGCCAGGCTGATGCCTGGCTTTTTTGTTTTCCGGATCGCTCGCGTCCACATGATGCGTGGGCCGCATCGGCCCAGTCCGAAACTCGGGCCGTGTCACGCGCGAATGGATCAGCTGCGCTACGATATGACGTTTCGGCGAGCCCCAGCAGGAGATGTCGATGGTGATCGTTCTGATGATGACGACCGTGCCCGATGCGGCCACGGTCCGCCTGCTCGCCGACGGCGCGCTGGGCGGCCGGCTCGCGGCATGCGTGTCGGAGCTCGGCACGATCCGCTCGAACTACCACTGGCAGGGCAAGGTCGAATCCGCGGAGGAGATCCAGCTGCTGTTCAAGACGAGCGCGCAGCGCTCGCTCGAACTCGAGCGCTTCATCGCGTCCCATCATCCCTACGAGACGCCCGAAATCGTCTCGTGGCAGGCCACCGCCTCCGATGCCTATGGCGCCTGGGTGGCGGCCGAAACCCAACGCCTGTTCCATGTCTGATCGCCAATTCTCCGCGGCCGCCGGCCTGCGTCTGCTGCTCGCCTGCCTGGTGCTGTTCGCCTCGCTGTTCGGGATCTCGTCGGCCGCGCGCGCCGACGACGATTTCCTCGATCCCTCGGTCGCATTCCGCTTCAGCTCGAGCGAGGCGCCGGGACAGGTCGACGTCCACTTCAAGATCGCCGACGGCTACTACATGTATCGCGAGCGCTTCGCCTTTGCGGTGAAGAGCGGCAACGCGACGCTCGGGGAGGCGCAATCACCCGCCGGCCACGTGAAGTACGACGAAACTTTCGCCAAGAACGTCGAAACCTACCGCGGCGAGGTGACGATCCACGTGCCGGTCGCCAAGGCGAGCGGGCCGTTCGACCTGTCGGTCACCTCCCAGGGTTGCGCCGACGGCGGGATCTGCTATCCGCCGGCCGAGCACGTCGTGCATGTCGACGGCGCGGCGCTGAAGGCCGCCGCCACGTCGAGCGCGACGTCGCCGGCCCCGGCGGCGCAATCGCAATCGGCCGCGCCAGCCTTGCCCACGCCGCCTTCGCCCGTGACCGGCGCAGATTCGTCCTCGCCGGCTCCGGCCACCACCGCCTCACCCGCTCCGGCCCCGTCCGCCGACGGCAGTTGGTACGACCGCGTGACCAGCGCCGACTACGCGCAATCGCTGCTCGAAGGCCATGGCTTCCTGACCATCGTCGCGCTGTTCTTCGTGGCCGGCATGGTGTTGAGCCTGCTGCCCTGCTCCTACCCGATGATCCCGATCCTGTCGGCGATCATCATCGGCGAGGGCACCCAGGCGACGCGCGCACGCAGCTTCATGCTGTCGCTGACCTACGTGGTGGGCATGGCCCTGGTCTACACGGTGCTCGGCATCGCCGCCGCGCTGGTCGGCCAGAGCCTCGGCGCCTGGCTGCAGAACCCGTGGATGCTGGGCGCCTTCGGCTTGCTGTTGACGGTGTTCGCGCTGACCCTGATCGGTGGTATCGACATCTCGCTGCCGCAGCGCTGGCAGGACGGCGCCGCGCAGGCATCGAGCCGGCGCTCGGGCGGTCGCTTCCTGGCGGTGGCCACCATGGGCGCGCTGTCGGCGCTGGTGGTCGGTGCCTGCATGACGGCGCCGCTGTTCGCCGTGCTGGCCTTCATCGCGCACACCGGCAACGCGCTGCTCGGCGGCGCCGCGCTGTTCACGATGGGGATCGGCCTGGGTGTGCCCCTGCTGATCATCGGCCTGGGCGCGGGCACCCTGCTGCCGCGCGCGGGCGCCTGGATGGATGGCGTCAAGGTGTTCTTCGGCGTGGTGCTGCTGGCGGCCGCCTTGTGGATCGTCTGGCCGGTGCTCGGCGCCTCCTGGCAGATCGGCCTGGCCGCGCTCTGGCTGCTGATCGCCGCGGCGGCCACCGGCCTGTTCACGCCGACAGCGGGCGGCACCTCGATCTGGCGCCGGCTCGGACGCGGCGTCGGCGCGGCCTTCGCGATCTGGGCTGCCGTGCTGCTGGTGGGCCTCGCGGCCGGCTCGACCGATCCGCTGCGTCCCTTGTCGATCTTCGCCGGGCGCGGCACGGCGGCGGGCCCGGCCGGCAGCGCCACGGCCAGCGCCGGTGCCCCCGAAGGCCCGGCCTTCGCGCCGGTGCGTTCCAGTACCGAGCTGGATCAGGTGATCAAGACCGCCGGCCGGCCCGTGATGCTCGACTTCTATGCCGACTGGTGCGTGTCCTGCAAGGAGATGGAGCACCTGACCTTCACCGACCCGCGCGTGCAGGCGCGTCTCGGCCAGTTGCACCTGGTGCGTGCCGACGTGACCGCCAACAACGCCGACGACCAGGCGCTGCTCAAGCGTTTCGGCCTGTTCGGGCCGCCGGGCATCATCGTGTTCGGCGCGGACGGTCGTGAACTGGGCCGAGTAGTGGGCTACCAGGCAGCCGACCGTTTCCTGCGCAGCCTCGATCGCGCCGGGGCACCGGCCGCGGCGCCCTCGGCCTGAGCCGCCGCAGCGAAGTGGCCTGCCACGGCGGGCAGCTCCGGATCCAATGAAAAACGGCGAAGCGCCTGAAACGCTTCGCCGTTTTTTCATGCTCGCGCGCCTCGCGTGGCGCGCCGCGATTTACTTCTGATCGCGCAGCAGTCGCGCCGCATCGAGCGCGAAGTAGGTCAGCACGCCATCCGCGCCGGCGCGCTTGAAGGCGAGCAGCGACTCGAGCACCACCTTGTCGTGATCGAGCCAGCCGTTCTGCGCGGCGGCCTTCAGCATCGCGTATTCGCCGCTGACCTGGTAGACATAGGTCGGGAAACGGAACTCGTCCTTCACGCGGCGCACGATATCGAGATACGGCATGCCGGGCTTGACCATCACCATGTCGGCGCCTTCCTCGATGTCGAGGCGGACTTCGCGCAGGGCCTCGTCGGAGTTCGACGGGTCCATCTGGTAGGTCATCTTGTTGCCCTTGCCGAGGTTCGAGGCCGAGCCGACCGCGTCGCGGAACGGGCCGTAGAACGCCGAGGCGTACTTGGCCGAGTAGGCCATGATGCGCGTGTGGATGTGGCCTTCGCTCTCGAGCATCTCGCGGATCGTGCCGATCCGGCCGTCCATCATGTCCGACGGCGCGACGATGTCCACCCCGGCCTCGGCTTGCGTCTGCGCCTGCTCGCTGAGGATCTCGAGCGTCACGTCGTTGATCACGTAGCCGTTCTCGTCGAGCACGCCGTCCTGGCCGTGGCTCGTGTACGGATCGAGCGCGACGTCGGTCAGCACGCCGAGGTCGGGGAAGTGCTTCTTCAGCTCACGCACCGCGCGCGGGATCAAGCCCTCGGGATTGGTCGCCTCGCGGCCGTCGGGTGTCTTCAGCGAGGGTTCGATCGCCGGGAACAGCGACAGCACCGGCACGCCGAGGGCGACGCACTGCTCGGCGACGCCCATCAGCAGGTCGACCGAGACGCGCTCGACGCCGGGCATCGACGGCACCGCCTGGCGCACGTTGCTGCCCTCGACGACGAACACCGGCAGGATCAGGTCGTTGGTGGTGAGGAGGTTTTCGCGCATCAGGCGACGCGAGAAGTCGTCGCGGCGCATTCTGCGCGGACGGTGCAAGGGATGGAGGCTCATGACGGAATCGCTGGAATCAGTCTGAAGGAAAGCTTACGAAAGCCTTCGGTGAAATTTCGAGACAATGGTATATGATAGCGATCGAGCTTCGCGCCAAGGCGCGGCGCTCCCCGCTTCTCCTCCCTGAGCGGGTGCCTGTCGTTATTCGATTAGGCTGTTTGACCCGCCGCGAAACGGCGGGTTTTTTTATGCGCCAACCGACGGCAAGCCTCCGTTCGGGGCCGCGCACCCAGGCGCGGAGCGCTTATTCTGCAACAGCTGCGTCATCTTCGCCGGCGACCTCCGGCCGCAGCCAGCTCTCGACCAGCACGTGGGCCTCGTCGATCCCGGTGCGCTTGAGCGCCGAGAACAGCTGGCAGGTCAGCGCCCCTTCATACCCCGCGTCGCGATAGGCCTGGAGCGCCTTCTTGGTGTTGCGCAGCGCATTGACGCTTTCCTGGCGGGTCAATTTGTCGCACTTCGTCAGCAAGGTGTGGATCGGCTTGCCGGTCGGCGCGAACCACTCGATCATGCGGCAGTCGAGCTCGGTCAGCGGCCGGCGCGAATCCATCATCAGGATCATCCCGCACAATTGGGGCCGGGTCTTCAGGTAGGCCGACAGCAGCGCTTCCCAGTGCGCCTTGGCCGCGCCCGGCACTTCCGCGTAGCCGTAGCCGGGCAGGTCGACCAGGTTGGCGACCGGCTCGTCGGCAGGGCCGACCGAGAAGTAGTTGATGTGCTGGGTGCGGCCCGGCGTCTTCGAGGCGAAGGCGAGCCGCTTCTGGTTGCAGAGGATGTTGATCGCCGTCGATTTGCCCGCATTGGACCGGCCGGCGAACGCGATTTCCGGGACCACGGTGGGCGGCAGGTCGCGCAGATGGTTGACGGTCGTGTAGAAACGGGCTTGATGGAGCAGGAAGGCCATGAGTGCGGACGGGGCGAGAGCGCGGTGCGACCGCGCGTGGAGGCGGGAAGCCCCGCAACGATCCGGACGGTCATTGCATGCGGTAATCCGCGCAGTAACCCTGATAGCCGGAACGGGGCTTTAAACGCCATATTGTACAATACGGCGGTTTTCCCGAAGCCTGCGGGCCTGTTGCAGGCGCTTTCTGCGGTAGACTGAGTGCCGTCGTTTGCAGAACCTCAAATTCCCACAAGACGAAACAGGGTGTGCGAATGAATCGACTGTGCAAGTCTCTGATAACGCTTCAGGTGGCCGCAGGGTTCGTGAGTTTCGTGGTTCAGGCACACGCGGCGGATGCGGCCAAGCCGGATCTGGACCGCGGCAAGGCGATCGCGACGGCGGTCTGCGCGTCGTGCCACGGTGCCGACGGAAACAGCGCCACGGGCGCGTTCCCGAAGCTGGCCGGCCAGCATCCCGAGTATCTGGTCAAGCAGTTGCACGATTTCAAGACGCAGCCGGGCGCGAAGGGGCCGGCGCGCAACAGCTCGGTGATGGCCGGTTTCGCCGGCGCGCTGAGCGACGCCGATGCACGCAACGTGGCGGCCTACTACGGTGCCCAGGCGCCCAAACCCGGTGCCGCGCGCAATGCCGCGACGGTCGCGCTGGGGCAGAAGATCTACCGCGGCGGGATCGCCGAGAAGGGCGTGCCGGCTTGCGCGAGCTGCCACGGTCCGACCGGACAGGGAATTCCTGTACAGTATCCGCGCCTGTCGGGGCAGTGGGCCGATTACACGGTCGCGCAGCTCACCGCCTTCCAGCAGGGCGCGGGCGCACGCAACAACAACGAGCCGATGCATCAGATCGCATCGCGCCTGTCGGACAGCGAAGTGAAGGCGGTCGCCGATTACATCGCCGGCCTGCACTGAGCGCCCGGCAACGGGTATCGGGCGCATCGTCATGAATGGCGAGCGCGGGAACGAAGAGAGAAAGGGTGGGGCGCTGCCGCCAGGCGGGCGCCTTGCCCTTTTTTGTTGTCAGTCGGAGTGTGAATGAGCGTTACCACGCAAGGCATCGAGACCCGGACGCGTCGCCGCGCGCTGAACACCGCGATTGAGCTGATCAGCTCGATGCGCTTCGCGATCGCGCTGCTGGTCGTGCTGGCGATCGCGAGCATCATCGGCACCGTGCTCACGCAGGACGATCCCTATCCGAACTACGTGAACCAGTTCGGCCCGTTCTGGGCCGACATCTTCCGCGCGATCGGCCTCTACACGGTCTACAGCGCCTGGTGGTTCATGCTGATCCTGCTGTTCCTGGTGGTGTCGCTGTCGCTCTGCGTGCTGCGCAACGGCCCGAAGATGCTGGCCGACGTGCGCAGCTGGAAGGACAAGGTGCGCGAGGGCAGCCTGCGCGCCTTCCACCACAAGGCCGAGTTCGCCGTGCCCGGCGAGCGCGCGCAGGTGGCCCAGGCGCTCGCCGGCTTCGTCGCCAAGGCCGGCTACAAGCAGGTGATCCGCGAATCCGAGGGCGCCACCCTGATCGCCGCCAAGCGCGGCGCGATGACCAAGTACGGCTATATCGCCGCCCACCTGGCGATCGTGGTGATCTGCATCGGCGGCCTGCTCGACAGCAACCTGCCGATCCATTTCCAGATGTGGCTGTTCGGCAAGTCGCCCGTCAACACCAGCGCGGCGATCAGCGAGATCGGGCCCGAGCACCGGCTGTCGGCCTCCAACCCGACCTTCCGCGGTTATGCCTGGGTGCCCGAGGGCCAGTATGTCTCGACCGCGATCCTGAACCAGCCGAACGGCTCGCTGATCCAGGACCTGCCGTTCTCGATCCAGCTCGACAAGTTCATCGTCGACTACTACTCGACCGGCATGCCCAAGCTGTTCGCCAGCGACATCGTGGTGATCGACCGCGAGACCGGCAAGCGCATCCCGGCGCGCGTCGAGGTCAACAAGCCCTTCACCTACAAGGGCGTGTCGATCTACCAGTCGAGCTTCCAGGACGGCGGCTCGCAGATGCAGATGACCGCCTTCCCGATGTCCGGCGCGAGCGGCAAGACCTTCCCCGTCAACGGCGTGATCGGCAATGCGGTGCCGCTGGCCGGCCATGCCGGCGACACCATCGAGTTCGCCGACTTCCGCGCCATCAACGTGGAGAACGTCACCGACGCGAACGGCAAGACCGACGTGCGCGGCGTGGGCACCACGCATTCGCTCAAGGAAGCGCTCGACGAGCGGCTCGGCTCGGGCGCCAAGACCTCGACGCCGGTGAACCTGCACAACGTCGGCCCCTCGGTCCAGTACAAGGTACGCGGCCAGGACGGCCAGGCGCGCGAGTTCAACAACTACATGCTGCCGGTCGAGATCGGCGGCGACCGGCTGTTCCTGGCGGGCGTGCGGCTGAGCCCGAACGACCCGTTCCGCTACCTGCGCATCCCCGCCGACGCCGACGATTCGGTCAACGAATGGATGCGCATGCGCGCCGCGCTCGAGGACCCGGCGGTGCGCAGCGAGGCCGCCGCGCGCTTCGCGCAGGCCTCGCTGCCGAACGCCGACGCGGGCCTGCGCACGCGGCTCGACGACAGCGCGCTGCGTGTCCTGACCCTGTTCGCCGGCGCCGACCCGAGCGCGGGCCGCCAGCCCGACGGCACCACCACCGGCGGCTTCCAGGCGGTGGCGGGCTTCATCGACCAATCGGTGCCCAAGGCCGAGCAGGAGAAGGCCGCCGGCTTGCTGCTGCGCATGCTGGAAGGCGCGATGTGGCAGGTCTGGGAGGTCGCGCGCGAGCAGGCGGGCGTGGCGCCGGTCAAGCAGACGGCCGAGACGGCGCGCTTCGTGCAGAACGCCATCAATGCCCTGTCGGACAGCTTCCTGTATGGCGCGCCGGTCTATTTGCGGCTCGATTCATATAAGCAGGTGCAAGCTTCGGTATTCCAGTTGACACGCGCGCCTGGTAAAAATCTGGTGTATCTTGGCAGCCTGCTGCTGGTGTTCGGCATCTTCTCCATGTTCTACGTGCGCGAACGCCGGCTCTGGCTCTGGCTCAAGGACACGCCGGCAGGCGTGGGCGTCGTGATGGCGATGTCGACGGCCCGCCGGACATTCGATTTCGAGAAGGAGTTCGCGCAGACGCGCGACGCGGTGGGCAAGGTGCTCGGCACCGAACCCGTCGCCGCGGTGCCTGCCGGGCGCGATACCGATCTCCACGACTCCCCACGGTAACGTCATGGATCTGACCCAGGCTTCCTCGTCACCGGCGCCGCGCGGCCGCGCCGAAGCGGCGCCCGCCGCCGCTCCCGCCACGGCTTCGCTTGCCGCGTTGTTCGACGATCGTCCCTTCTACCGCCGCCTGTCCCTCGTCGACTGGTTGTTCGCGCTGGCGATGGTGGCGGGCGCCGGCTTTGCCCTGGTGCATTACCAGGCGCACATGGACTACTACGACCAGGCGGTGATGACGGGCGCGACCGTCGCGCTGGTCGGGCTCGGCTGGCGCTGGAAGCCGGCCCGGCTGCTGATGGCCCTGATCGCGGTGCTCTCGCTGCTGTCGCTGAATCTCTATCACGGCGACCTGTCCCGGGCCGATTCGACCTTCTTCCTCAAGTACTTCCTGTCGAGCCAGTCCGCCATCCTGTGGATGAGCGCGCTGTTCGTGTTCGCCACCGTGTTCTACTGGATCGGCCTGCTGAGCCGCTCGCCGACCGGCGCCGCGATCGGCCAGAAGATGACCTGGGCCGCGGTGCTGATGGGCTTCACCGGGCTGATGGTGCGCTGGTACGAGTCCTACCTGATCGGCGCCGACGTCGGCCATATCCCGGTCTCGAACCTCTACGAAGTGTTCGTGCTGTTCAGCCTGATCACGGCCCTGCTCTACCTCTACTACGAAGGCCATTACGGCACGCGCGCGCTGGGTGCCTTCGTGCTGCTGGTGATCAGCGCCGCGGTCGGCTTCCTGATGTGGTACTCGATCGCGCGCGACGCGCAGCAGATCCAGCCGCTGGTGCCGGCGCTGCAGAGCTGGTGGATGAAGATCCACGTGCCGGCCAACTTCATCGGCTACGGCAGCTTCGCGCTGTCGGCGATGGTCAGCGTCGCCTACCTGCTCAAGGAACGCGGCGTGCTCGCCGATCGCCTGCCGACGCTCGAGGTGCTCGACGACGTGATGTACAAGTCGATCGCGGTCGGCTTCGCGTTCTTCACGATCGCCACCATCCTCGGCGCGCTGTGGGCCGCCGAAGCCTGGGGCGGCTACTGGAGCTGGGACCCGAAGGAGACCTGGGCGCTGATCGTCTGGCTCAACTACGCAGCTTGGCTGCACATGCGCCTGATGAAGGGCTTGCGCGGTGGCGTGGCCGCCTGGTGGGCGCTGACGGGGCTGCTGGTCACGACCTTCGCCTTCCTTGGCGTGAACATGTTCCTGTCGGGGCTGCACAGCTACGGCAAGCTGTAAGCATCGCCCGCGCGTCACCCCGAACCGATTCGAAAACCGCCGCCGCCCCTGCCTGGACGCGGCGGTTTTTTCTTGCCATGCCGCTCGCGCCGTTCGCGCGGCGGAGGATTCACCGTATCGCCGCCGGCTTCGGGAGCCGGCGTGGAGACCGCTCATGTTGATCAGGACCACGCGCCGGCGCCTGCTTGCCGGCGACGACATTCCACGCGACGAGATCACCTCGCCCGCCGTCTTCGCCGCGCGCCGCGGCGTGCTGCGCGCGGCCGGCGCGATGGCTGCAGGCGGCCTGTGCGGCCTGCCGGCCGGCGCGCTGGCGAACTACCGCTCGCCGAACCCGGCCGCGCATGCGCTGGCCGCCACCACCAACGCGAAATTCGTGGTGCCCGACAAGGTCACGCCCTACAAGGACCTGACCACCTACAACAACTTCTACGAGTTCGGCACCGACAAGGGCGATCCCGCGCAGAACGCCGGCTCGCTGCGGCCGCGACCCTGGCGCGTGAGCGTGGAAGGCGCGGTGAAGGCGCCCAAGGTCTACGACATCGAGGAACTGCTCAAGCTGGCGCCGCTGGAGGAGCGTGTCTACCGGCATCGTTGCGTGGAAGGCTGGTCGATGGTGATTCCCTGGATCGGCATCCCGCTCGCGGAGCTGGTCCGGCGCGTGCAGCCGAACGCGAACGCCAAGTACGTGCAGTTCGTCACGCTGGCCGATCCCTCGCAGATGCCCGGGCTGGCCGAGCCGATCCTCGACTGGCCCTATTCGGAAGGCTTGCGCCTGGACGAGGCGATGAACCCGCTGACGCTGCTGGCGATGGGCGTCTACGGCCAGGTGCTGCCGAATCAGAACGGCGCCCCGGTGCGGATCGTGGTGCCCTGGAAATACGGCTTCAAGAGCGCGAAGTCGATCGTCAAGATCCGCTTCGTCGAGCAGCAGCCGAAGACCAGCTGGAACAGCTACGCGTCGAACGAATACGGCTTCTATTCGAACGTGAACCCCGAGGTCGACCACCCGCGCTGGAGCCAGGCGACCGAGCGGCGCATCGGCGAGGACGGTTTCTTCACGCCCAAGCGCAAGACGCTGATGTTCAACGGCTACGGCGATCTGGTCGCATCGATGTATCGCGGCATGGATCTGCGCAAGAACTTCTAGGCGGCACGCGGTGGACGAAAATCTTCGCCTGGCGGCCGGCGCGGGCCGCGCCGCGCGTGCGCCGGCCACGCCTGGCTGGCTGCGCATCGCGAAACCGGTGGTGTTCCTGGCCGGCCTGTTCCCGCTCGCACGGCTCGTCGTGCTGGGCTTCACTGGCGGGCTCGGCGCCAATCCGATCGAGTTCGTCACGCGCTCGACCGGGCTCTGGACCCTGGTGATCCTGTGCGTGACGCTGGCCGTCACGCCGCTGCGGCGGCTCACCGGTATCAACGCGCTGCTGCGGCTGCGGCGCATGATCGGGCTGTTCGCGTTCTTCTACGCGCTGCTGCACTTCACCACCTACTTCTGGTTCGACAAATGGTTCGACCTGCCGGCGATCCTGAAGGACGTGTTCAAGCGGCCCTTCATCACCGTCGGCTTCGCGGCCTTCCTGCTGCTGATCCCGCTGGCGCTCAGCTCGCCGCGCGCCGCGGCGCGCCGGCTGGGGCGCCACTGGCAGCGCCTGCACCGGCTGATCTACGCGATCGCGGTGCTGGCGATCCTGCACTTCTGGTGGATGCGGGCCGGCAAGCACGACCTCGCGCTGCCCAAGCTGTATGGCGCGATCGTGCTGGTGCTGCTGGGCTGGCGAGTGGTGGTCGCGCTGCGCGCGAGGCGGCGCGGCGCCTGAGATCGGCGTGCCGGCAGCGCCGGTGCCCAACGCCCGGCGCTGCCGGCTGCAGGCAAGAAAAAAGCGATGCGCCTCACGGTTCGCATCGCTTTTTTTCAGGCGGCGTCGCGGCCGCTCATTCCGCGTCGGGCAGGATCGCCTCGTCGCCGAACAGGCTTTCGATGGTCTCGCGCGGGCGCACCAGGTAGGCGTTGACGCCGTCGACCAGCACCTCGGCGGCGCGCGCTCGCGTGTTGTAGTTCGAGCTCATCACGAAGCCGTAGGCGCCGGCCGAGCGGATCGCCAGCAGCTCGCCCGGGGCGATCGCCAGCGTGCGCTCGCGGCCGAGCCAGTCGCCGCTCTCGCAGACCGGGCCGACCACGTCGTAGACGGCGCTGTCATGCCCGCTGTGCTCCTTGACCGGCACGATCGCGTGATAGGCCTCGTACATGGCGGGGCGCGCCAGGTCGTTCATGGCCGCGTCGACGATCGCGAAGTTCTTCTCCTCGCCCGGCTTGAGGAATTCGACGCGCGTGAGCAGGATGCCGGCATTGCCGGTCAGCGAGCGGCCCGGCTCGAAATAGACCTCGCGCTGGCCGTGGCCGCGCTCGTCGAGCCTGGCGAACAGCGCCGCCACGAAGTCGCCGATCGCGGGCGGCGTCTCGTCGGCATAGGTGATGCCCAGGCCGCCGCCGATATCGACGTGATGGATCGGGATGCCGTCGGCCTCGATCTGCTCGACCAGGTCGAGCACCTTGTCGAGCGCGTCGAGATAGGGGCTCAGCTCGGTGATCTGCGAGCCGATGTGGCAGTCGATGCCGACCACCTGCAGGTTCGGCAGCGCGGCCGCGGCGCGGTAGCTGGCGCGTGCCTCGGCGAAGGCCACCCCGAACTTGTTGGCCTTCAGGCCGGTGGAGATGTAGGGATGCGTCTTCGGGTCGACGTCGGGATTCACGCGCAGCGAGACCGGCGCGCGCTTGCCGAGCGAGCCGGCCACCTCGTTGAGACGGTCGAGCTCGGGGATCGACTCGACGTTGAAGCACTTCACGCCGGCCTGCAGCGCCACGCGCATTTCCTCGGCGCTCTTGCCGACGCCCGAGAACACCACGTTTTCCGCCTTGCCGCCGGCCGCCAGCACGCGCGCGAGCTCGCCGCCCGAGACGATGTCGAAGCCGGCGCCCAGGCGCGCGAACACGTTCAGCACGCCGAGGTTGCTGTTCGCCTTGACGGCCACGTGGATCGCGGCGCGGCGGCCCTCGCAGGCCTGCGCATAGGCCTGGTAGGCGGCCGTCAGCGCGGCGCGCGAATAGACGTAGAGCGGCGTGTCGAAGTGTTCGGCGAGCTTGTCGGTCGGAATGCCCTCGGCATGCAGCGTGCCGTTGACGTAATCAAAAACGGGGTGAGTCATCCGGAATCATCGAGTGGGGGGTGGCGGCGGAGGCCGGGGCCGGCGCGGCGAGCGACGGCGAAAGCTGCAGCGTGGTGCCGGCGGAGGCGGAGATCGGCTCCGCGCCGGACGCGGCGCTGGCGTCCGAGGCGGCATCCTCGGCAGCGGGCACGGTCTCGACGGTCGGTTTCGCGGGCAGGGGCGGCACGACGGGCAGATAGAGCGCGCCGCGTTGACCGCAGCCGGCCAGCGCCAAAGCCGCTACAATCGCGCTCATCTGGAAAACGACACGCATGATCGTCCCTAAACAATTGAATCGACAGAGTTTAGCATGAGCGACACCGAATACCTGACCCGCGCCGAGGCCGTCCTGGCGGCCGTCGAGCGCTGCGTGGACGAGGCCAACGAGGGCGATCTCGACATCGATCTCGGCCGTAACGGCAGCGTGATCACGCTGAGTTTCGAGAACGGCACGAAGATCATCGTGAACCTGCAGCCGCCGATGAAGGAGGTCTGGATCGCGGCCAAGTCGGGCGGCTTCCATTACCGCTACCTCGACGGCGCCTGGCGCGACACGCGCTCGGGCGACGAGTTCTTCGAGGCGCTCACGCGCTACGCCAGCGAGCAGGCCGGCGAGCCGGTGACGTTCAGCGCCTGAACGCAGCGGCGGGGCGGCGGCCTTCCGCTATGTCTCGATGCCGCCCCCGAAGTGAAAAGAGCGACCCGCGGGTCGCTCTTTTGCTTGCGGGCGGCTGGCCGCTCGCTCAGTTGCCGCCCTGGAACAGGTTCATGATGTCCTGCCGTTCCTGCTCGTCCACGTGCGGGACCGACGCGTCCAGCGGCGAGGCGGCCTGCGCGACGCCGACCGTCGAGACGAAGCCGTGGCCCGGCGTGAACTCGGAGAAGTACAGTTCGTCGCCGATGGTGGTCACGTCGTCCGGCATCGGCATGCGATAGGCCGGCACGTTCTTCAGCGAGGGCCCCATGTAGTCGATCCAGACCGGCAGGGCCAGGCCGCCGCCGGTCTCGCGGTCGCCGAGGCTGCGCGGGTTGTCGTAGCCGATCCAGGCGATCGCGGCCAGCGTGTGCTGGTAGCCGGCGAACCAGGCGTCGCGCGAATCGTTGGTGGTGCCGGTCTTGCCGCCCAGGTCGCTGCGCTTGAGCACGTTGGTCTTGGCGCCGGTGCCGCGCTGCGCCACGCTCTGCAGCAGGCTGTTCATCACGTAGGCGTTGCGCGCGTCGATCGCGCGCGGCGCGTTCTGCTCGGCCACCAGCGGCTGGGCGCGCGCCACCACGTTGCCGCTCGAGTCGGTTACCTCGGCGATCAGGTAGGGATTGACGCGATAGCCGCCGTTGGCGAACACCGCGTAGGCGCCCGCCATCTGCAGCGGCGTGACCAGGCCCGCGCCGAGCGCCATCGGCAGGTAGGCCGGGTGGCGTTCCGCGTCGAAGCCGAAGCGCGTGATGTACTGCTGCGCGTACTTGGTGCCGATGTAGTTCAGGATCCGGATCGACACCAGGTTGCGCGAGCGCATCAGCGCGTTGCGCATCGGCTCGGGGCCGTCGAAGCCGCCGCCGTAGTTCTTCGGCTCCCAGGGCTGGCCGCCCGTCTCGGCGGCGCTGAAGAACAGCGGGCCGTCGTTGATGATGGTGGCCGGCCCCAGGCCCTTGTCGAGCGAGGCCGAGTAGATGAAGGGCTTGAAGCTCGAGCCGGGCTGCCGCCAGGCCTGCGTGACGTGGTTGAACTTGTTCTTGTTGAAGTCGAAGCCGCCCACCAGCGAACGGATCGCGCCGTCCTGCGGCACGATCGAGATGAAGGCGCCCTCGATCTGCGGCAGCTGGGTGATGGCCCATTCGCCGCTGTCGGTCTTGACCACGCGCACGATCGCGCCGGGACGGATGCGCCGGTTCGGCTGCGCGTTGGCCGCCAGCGAGACCGCGGCGAAGCGCAGGTTGGTGCCGGCGAGCGTGGCGCTGCTGCCGTCGACGAAGCTGACCTGGACCTGCTTCGGATTCGCGTCGGTGACCACCGCGGCGATCAGCTCGCCGTTGTCGGGATGGTCGAGCAGCGCGTCGTCGATCGCCTGCTCGCGCTCGGTGGCGTCGGCCGGCAGTTCGATGAAGGCTTCCGGGCCGCGATAGCCGTGGCGGCGCTCGTAGTCCATCAGGCCGCGACGCAGCGCCTGGTAGGCCAGCGTCTGGTCGGCCGAATCGACCGTGGTCACCACGTTGAAGCCGCGCGTATAGGTTTCGTCCTTGTACTGCGCGTACATCATCTGGCGCACCATCTCGGCGATGTACTCGGCGTGCACGCTGTACTCGCGCGTCGCGCTCTTCACCACCAGCGGCTGCGCCACCGCCTCGTCGTACTGCTCGCGCGTGATGAAGTTCAGCTCCAGCATGCGCTCCAGGATGTACTGCTGGCGCACCTTGGCGCGCTTGGGGTTGACCACCGGGTTGTAGGCCGAGGGCGCCTTGGGCAGCCCGGCCAGCATCGCCGCCTCGGCCAGCGTCAGGTCCTTGAGGTCCTTGCCGAAATACACGCGCGCCGCGCTCGCGAAGCCGTAGGCGCGCTGGCCGAGATAGATCTGATTCATGTAGACCTCGAGAATCTGATCCTTGCTCAGCGCGCGCTCGATGCGGTAGGCCAGCAGCATCTCGTAGATCTTGCGCGTGTAGGTCTTCTCGCTCGACAGGAAGAAGTTGCGCGCCACCTGCATGGTGATGGTGCTGGCGCCCTGGGTCGCGTGGCCGTTGGTCAGCGCCACCACGCCGGCGCGCACGATGCCGGTCAGGTCGACGCCGCCATGTTCGTAGAAGCGCGCGTCCTCGATCGCGAGGATCGCCTTCTTCAGCGAGTCGGGCACGTCCTGGATATGGACGATGTCGCGCCGTTCCTCGCCGAACTCGCCGATCAGCACGTGATCGGCCGTGTAGATGCGCAGCGGCACCTTCGGCCGGTAGTCGGTCAGCGCATCGAGCGAGGGCATGTTCGGCCAGGCCACCACCAGCGCGTAGCCGAGCACCAGGGCCGCGCTCAGCGCCAGCGCGGCGCACAGTCCGACCAGGCCGAGCAGCAGCTTGAGCCACAGCGGCCGCTTGCGCGGCGGCGGGGGCGGAGGAGGCGGCGGCGGTTCGGCGGCCGGCGGCGGGGGCGACGGAGGTTCGGCGGCCGACGGCGGCGGGGAGGTGGGATTGGTGGGTTGCATAGGCATACCGGAAAACAGTCCCGCGATTATAAACGCCCGCTATGCGCCTTCCTGGTGCAGCGCGGTGCGAGTTGCGATCGCCTCGCGCGGCCTTCGCGGTGCCCGGCTTGCTTCGTCATGGCGTGTGCGCCGCGAGGCGCGCTGGCGATGCGGCCGATGAAGGTCGATCGGTGCCGACCTGCGTCGCTCGGCGCCGCGCATCGGCCATCCGGACGACTGCCCGAGCCGGCCGAGGATCCCGAGAATGCTTGGCAGGCCGCGCCCGTGTCGCGCGGCACGGGAGGACCGGGATGAGGAGTCGGCGAGGATGGAGCATGAGCGGGCGGCGCGTGGCCGCCGGGATCGACGTGGGGCGTGACGCGGTGCGCGTCGCGTTCGTGAGCCGCTGCGGCAACGCGCTGGGGATCGAGGCGCTCGAGGTGGAGCCGTTCACGGCGCCCTACGACGTGACGAGCGCCGATTGGTCCGAGGTCACGCGCGCGCTGGAGACGATTTCGCAGCGAGTGCGCGGCCGGCTGCCGGTGCGCGGCATGGCGGCGGCGATGGCGCTGTCGTACCGCGAGGTGGTGGTGAGCACGCTCGATCCGGTCGTCGCGCGCCACGGGGCGCTCGAGCAGGCGGTCTATGCCGAGGCCGAGCGCAGCACGGGCATGCCCCGCGATTCGCTGGCGATCGACTGGTGCGTCAACGACATCCTCTACCCGGGCCGCCTGGTGATCGCCTCCACCGACCAGGCACGCATCGACCTGCGCGTCGACGCGGTGGCTGCCGCCGGTTTCATGCTGACCGGCATCGACGGCGAGCCGCATGCGGCGCTGCGCGCGATCCGGCAGGTCGCCGTGGCCGAGACCGAGCCCGACGAGCCCTACGTGGCGATCTGGATCGGCGAGGGCAGCGTCGATGCCTGGCGCGTCGAGGGCATGACGGTGGCCACGCACCTGAGCGCGCCTTCCGCCTCGCATGCGACTCTCGCCGAGCTGATGCGCGATCTGGCCGGGCGCGGCCTGGCCGAATGTGCCTTCGTTGGCGGCAATTTCGCGATGGCGGGCGACATGCCGCCTGCGATGTTCGCCGAGATCGCCGATCCGCTCGGCTGCCTGGTGCTGCCCTTCGAATGCGCTCCCTACTGCCGTAATCCGCACATCGACGCCGCCGCGCGTCATTCGCCGGTGCTCGCGGTCGCGTTCGGCCTCGCCCTGCGCGGGGTGTACGAATGAGCGCGCGGCGGCGGGCGCCGCTCTTGCCGTCGCGCGCGGTGTTGCGCGATCCGGTCAGGCGCCGCGCCTGGCTCGGCGGTTTCAACCTGCTGCCCTACCGGCGCCGCGATGCGCGTCGCGAGCGGCGCCGGCGGCTGCTCGAGCTGGCGGGCGCCGTCGGCCTGGG
>NZ_VWWK01000293.1:0-5000 GCF_011753035.1 Burkholderia sp. Ax-1720
TCTCGACGAGTCGATCCGCTCGGTCTACGAGCAGGGCCACGTGGCCAGCCACGCGGCCGAATCGGTGCGCGGCCACGTGCTGCGCGCGAGCCGCGCGCAGAAGATGCTGCTGACGGCGACCACCGCCAAGGAGCGCGACGACCTCGGCAGCGACATCGAGGGCGACCTCAACGGCATCACCAGCGACCTGAAGACGCTCGGCAGCTACACCGATGCCGGCGATCGCGCCACGCTCGACACCTTCACCAAGTCGGTCACCGGCTGGAGCGCGCACCTGCGCGACTTCGTGGCGCTGATCAAGCAGCAGCCGCTGGACCTCTCGCAGATGAACTGGCAGGTCGGCACCCAGGACGTCGGGCTGCTGGTGGAAACCGGCAAGCTCGAGAAGCAGGTAGACGCGCTGGTGGCCTCGCGCGGCGAGGCGGCCAGGCAGACGCGCGATGCCTCGACGGCGCGCTTCCACGCCTCGCTGGCGATGATCGCCGTGATGACGGCCGCGCTGATCGTGCTGGCGATCCTGATCGCCTCCTGGGTGGTGCGCCGGCTCGGCGCGCAGCTCGGCGGCGAGCCCGCCACCGCGAAGACGATCGCCGCCGGCATCGCCAGCGGCGACCTGACCCAGCCGGTCAGGCTGGCCAGGCGCGACCGCGGCAGCGTGCTGTACGCGCTCGACGAGATGCAGCGCCAGCTCGCCGGCACGGTGCGCGAGATCGCGGCCAGCGCCGAGGCGATCGCCTCGGCCTCGGGCGAGATCTCGACCGGCAACCTCGACCTGTCGCAGCGCACCGAGCAGCAGGCGGTGGCGCTGGAGCGCACCTCGTCGAGCATGTCGCAACTGACCTCGACGGTCCACCAGAACGCCGAGAACGCGCGGCAGGCCAGCGCGCTGGCGCAGAACGCCTCGGACGTGGCCGAGCAGGGCGGCGAGGTGGTGGGCCGCGTGGTGGCGACCATGAACCAGATCGACGAGAGCGCCAAGAGCATCCGCGACATCATCGGCACGATCGAGGGCATCGCCTTCCAGACCAATATCCTGGCGCTCAACGCGGCGGTCGAGGCGGCCCGCGCGGGCGAGAACGGGCGCGGCTTCTCGGTGGTGGCCAGCGAGGTGCGCACCCTGGCGCAGCGCTCGGCCACCGCGGCCAAGGAAATCCGCCAGCTGATCGGCGCCTCGGTCGAGCGCGTCGCCAACGGCGCGCAGCTCGCCAGCGACGCGGGACGCACCATGGAGGAGGTGGTGCGCGCGGTGCGTCGCGTGACCGACATCATCGGCGAGATCTCGGCGGCCTCCACCGAGCAGAGCGCCGGCATCGACGAGATCGGCCGCGCGGTCGAGCAGATGGACGACGGCACGCAGCAGAACGCGGCCCTGGTCGAGCAGGCCGCGGCCGCCGCGCGCTCGCTCGACGAGCAGGCCCAGGCGCTCAAGGCGCTGGTCGGGCACTTCCGGGTGAACGCGCAGGCTTGAGCGTGAGGGCGGCGCCGCGCGCGTCGTCCCCGCCATGAAGATCGGCCCGCGATGCAGGACGCATCGCGGGCCGATTTCGTTTGGGGGCGTTGGCCGCTCGCCGTTCAGGCGGCCGACGCGATCAGGACTTGGCGGGGGCCGGTGTCGGCGTTGCCGCCTTGCGCTCCTTGCCCTCGTCGACGATCACCGTGCAGGTGGTGCCGGCCGACAGCACCAGGCCCTCGGGCACCTCGTCGATATGGATGCGCACCGGCACGCGCTGGGCCAGCCGCACCCAGTTGAAGGTCGGGTTGACGTCGGCCACCAGGTCGCGGCTCTGCGGGTTGTCGCGGTCGTAGATGCCGCGCGAGATGCTGTCGACATGGCCCTTCAGCACGCCGCCGCTCATCAGCCGCATCTCGGCCGGCGCGCCCAGCTTCACGCGCGGCAGCTTGGTTTCCTCGAAGTAGCCGTAGACCCAGAACGAATGGCTGTCGATGATCGCCAGCTTGGCGTTGCCGGCGGTGGCGTAGTCGCCGCGGAACACGTTCAGGTTGGTGATGTAGCCGTCCACCGGCGCGACCACCCGGGTGCGCGCCAGGTTCAACTGGGCGGCGTCCAGCGCGGCCAGCGCCTGCTGGTACTGGGCGGCGGCGCCCGAGGCGGTCTGCGAGGCGTTCTCGCGGTTCTCGCGCGAGACCACGGCGGCGTCCAGGTCGGCGCGGCGCGCGGCATCGGCGCGGCGCATCGCCAGCTCGGCGGCGCGCGCGGCCACCGCGGCCTTGGCCTGCTCGACCGCGATCGCGTAGTGGGAAGGATCGATCTGCATGATCAGGTCGCCCTTGTGGACGAACTGGTTGTCGCGCACCGGCAGCTCGACCACCGCGCCCGACACGTCGGGCGCGACGTTGACGATCTCGGCGCGCACCCGGCCGTCGCGGGTCCAGGGCTCGTCCATGTAGTGGACCCACAGCCGGTGGCCGATCAGGATCGCGATCACGAGGATGACGGCCGTCGCGACGAAGCCGAAGAGTTTTCTGAGGAGCATGGTTCGATTCATTTCAACGATAGACGGCAAGGCCCAGGCCGCCGCAGATGCACACCAGCAGGCTGGCGCGGAACAGCGAGGGATGCCAGACGAGGCGGTACAGGCCGGTGGCGGCCAGCAGCCGGTCGACCATCCAGGTGAGCAGGGCGCCGAGCACGAACATCAGCACGACGGTCGGCATGTAGGCGTCGAAGACGGCGATTTCACGCGGCATCATGATGGGTTTCCCGGGGTGGGGCGCGCCGTGCCGCCGTCGAGCGACGCCAGCGGCGATTCGCGATCGAGCAGCGCGGTGCGCACGAAATGCAGGTGACTGAGGATGCGTTGCAGCTGGTGGCGTTCCTCGGCGGGCGGCGCGAAGGTCTCCAGCGCCTGCCGGGTCGCGGCGATCGCGTCGATGGTGGCGGCCAGCGCGGCATCGAAGCGGGCCGGGCGGGGACGCGCGAACAGCGCGGTGACGCTGCGCCGCATCGCGCGGATCGCCTGGCGCCAGGGCATCGAGGCGGCGTAGCGCGGGTCCCTCGGCAGCGCCGCCAGCTCGTGGCGCAGGTCGATGATCGCGTTGCCGACCTCCAGCACCGCGAACATCCAGCGCAGCGCGTCGCGCTGCACGCCGGGCTGGTCGGCCGACAGCGTGTGGGCCTGGAACATCAGGTCGCGCGCGCCGCTCTCGAAGCGCGTGCGCAGCCCGCCCAGGCGGTCCTGGCAGGCCATCACCACCTGCCGGCGCAGGTCGGCGAACAGGCGGCGCTTGAGCCAGGGCGAGCTGGGCGGCACCAGCACCGCGAAGGCGACCGCCGAGACCAGCATCGACAGCACGATCGCCAGGCCGTTGTTGAGGAAGTCGGTCGGGTCGTAGTGCGTGACGTTGTCGGGGCCGGCCAGGAAGCTGAAGAAGATCAGGTAGCCCATGCCGTGCGCGCCCGTCTTCGGCCGCAGCGTCAGCCAGATGCCGATCGACAGCAGCGGGGCCAGCGCCACGCACAGCATCGGGAAGCCGTCGATGCGCGGGTAGACGAAGAACATCAGCAGGATGCCCATCACCACCCCCAGCGAGGCGCCCATGCCCATCTGCATGGCGGTCGCGCTCGGCCGCGGCGAGGCCGAAGCCAGCGCGCACACGGCCGCCGCGTTGAGCACCAGCATCACGCCGCTGGGCCAGGCGCTGTGGATCCAGAACCAGCCCAGCAGCAGCATCACCACGGCGGTGCGCAGGCCGGCGATCAGCGAGGCGGTCAGGTTGGTCTTCGGCTCGAACTGCTCGATCCAGCGCTCGCGCTCGTGCGTCTCGCTGGCCAGCGACCCGTAGGTGGCGGCGTAGGCGTGCACGTCGCTGATGAAGCGGTAGAGCAGCTCGGCGGCGGTGTCGAAGTCGAGCAGCGGGAAATCGGGGCGCGTCTCCAGCTCGGCGCGGGTGGCGCGGATCCGGCGCGGCAGCGCGTCGCGATAGGCCAGCAGCGGCTCGGCGATGCGCGCCGCGTCGGCCGCGGTGCGCACCGGCTGGCCCTCGGGCTCGAGCAGCGGAGCGATCTCGCGGTAGTAGGGCTCGAGCGCCGCGATCACCGCCGTGTCGTGCGCCGCGCGTAGCCGGTTCATCAGTTGGTGCAGCGCGTGGAAGCGGCTCGAGGCGGTCATGAACTCGCTGTTCAGGCGCGCCAGGCGCCCGTTGCGCATGCGCGACTCGTGGTTCTCGAACACCGCCATGCTGCGCGCCGATTCGAAACCGATCACGTCGGCCACGAAGCGCGTGTGCACATTTTCGATATGGGCGCGGTCGAGCTTGCCCGACAGCGCCGAGGCCACGTAGTCGACGAAGGACGAGAAGCGCCGGCGCACCGTGGTGCGCATCTGCTCGCCGGTGTAGCGCGGGAACAGCAGGGCGCTGACCAGGCCCGCCGAGACGATGCCGACGCAGATCTCGGCCACCCGCGTGAGCGCCGACATGAAGGCGCCGTCGGGCTGCTGCGAGGCGGGCAGGCCGATCAGCGCGGCGGTGTAGCCGGCCAGCAGGAAGCCGTAGCTGCGGAAGTTGCGGTTGCGCGCGGCGCCGGCGTTGCAGATCGCCACCCACAGCGCGACCGCGATCAGGAACAGCCAGGGCTGCTGCGGGAACAGGCCGACGAAGGTCAGGGTGGCGGCCAGGCCGACGAAGGTGCCGGTCAGGCGGTAGAAGCTCTTGGCCAGCACCGCGCCGCTTTGCGGCTGCATCACGATGAACACGGTGGTCATCGCGGTCTTCGGCGCGGGCAGGTCGAGCACCATCGACACGCCGATCGCCAGGAAGGCCGCCGTCAGTGCCTTGAACAGGTAGAGCCAGGCATTGCCGTCGGTGCGCGCCCAGTCGGCGCAGGTCGCGGCGAGCGCGGCGAACGGCGAGCGGGCCGGCGGCGGCGCCGAAGCGGGAGTGGACGAGGGGGCGGACATCGCGGCTTTCCTCACTCGGCGGCCGGCATGGCGGCGCGGTCGGTGTCGGCCAGGGCGGCGCCCGGCTCGGCGGCATGCCGG
>NZ_VWWK01000294.1:0-5052 GCF_011753035.1 Burkholderia sp. Ax-1720
GAGCGGCACCGCCGGCTGGGCGGCCGCCGCGCTCGAACCCGGCGCGGTGCCGATCGCGCCCGCGCCCGAGCGGTCCACCACCGGCGCCTGGTCCATGCGCGAGGCACAGGCGGCGACGAGCAGGAGTGCGGCTGCACAGATGGCGCGCTGGCCGATTCGCTGGCCGGATGTCAGCGGAATAGTCGATTGTTTGTTTTGCATCGCGCGCAACGTAATCATCAGTGTCAAATCACTCCGGATTTTAAAGGGACAAAGAAAACGCGATCAAGCCGCGACTCCCGCCATTGGGTCGGCCCGACCCGCTCGACCAGCGTCAGGACCTGCGGCTGGCCGCTCTGCGCGCCGACCGGTGCGACCAGGCGACCGCCGACCGTCAGTTGCTCGAGCAGCGCCTGCGGCACGTCGAGCCCCGCCGCCGCGATCACGATCGCATCGAACGGCGCGGCCGACGGCAGGCCCAGGCGGCCATCGCCGTAATGCAGCCGGATGTTCGGCACGCGCAACGGCCGGAGATTTCGTTTCGCGCGTTCGAACAACGGCTTCACGCGCTCGATCGAATAGACGTCGCGCGTGAGGTGACTCAGTACGGCTGCCTGGTAACCGCAGCCGGTGCCGATTTCGAGGACCCGCTCGGGAACGCGCCCGGCGAGCGCGAGCTCGATCATGCGGGCCACCACCGAGGGCTTGGAAATCGTCTGCTGATGGCCGATCGGCAGCGCCGCATCCTCGTAGGCCTGGGCCGCCAGGCCCGGATCCACGAACAGGTGGCGCGGCACGGCGGCCATCGCCGCCAGCACGCGCGTATCGGTGACGCCGTTGGCGCGCAGCCGTTCGACCATGCGCTCGCGCACCCGTTCCGAGGTCAGGGCCAGCGCGCCTGCGACGGCGGGTTTTCCCGCACTGCCGGCAGCCGTCCCCGCCGCGTTCGCCGGTCCTTTCGCCTGGGCCGCGCCATGGCCGTGCGCAGCGCGCGCGAGGCCCGCCGGGCGGGCCGGCGAGCCGGCCACGGAGGCGCCCAGGGTCGGGCGCGCGGGCGAGCTCGGATGCCGCTCGTTCGGGCGCGCCGCGCTCTTGCGCGGTGCACGTTTCAGATCCTCGAGCGCAAGCGGAAACCGCTTGGCGCGCTCGCCGCTCATGAAGCCTCGCCCCGCGCGCGCGTCCACGCCTGCGTCGCGGCCAGTTTCTGGGAGTCGGTGAGATCGAGCTGCAGCGGCGTGATCGACACGTAGCCGTTCGCCGTGGCATGGAAATCGGTACCCTCGCTCGCGTCGAGCGCCGCGCCCGAGGCGCCGATCCAGTAGATCGCCTCGCCGCGCGGATTGGTCTGGCGGATCACCGGCTGCGACGGATGCCGCTTGCCGAGCCGCGTTGCCTGCCAGCCCTTGATCTGCTCGTAGGGCAGGTTCGGGATGTTGACGTTGAGGAAGGGCTGGCCCGGCATCGGCCGGGCGATGAAGTGGCGGACGATCTCGGCGGCCACCCGCGCGGCCGATTCGAGCTCCACCCAGTCCTTGTCGACCAGCGAGAAGGCGATCGCCGGGATGCCGAACATGATGCCTTCGGTGGCGGCGGCGACGGTGCCGGAATACAGCGTGTCGTCGCCCATGTTCTGGCCGTTGTTGATTCCCGACACGACCAGGTCGGGCCGCTCCTCGAGCATGCCGGTCAACGCCAGGTGGACCGAGTCGGTCGGCGTGCCGTTGACGTAGTGGAAACCGCTACTCGCCGAGCGATGCAGCGACAGCGGCCGGGACAGCGTCAGGGAGTTCGAGGCCCCGCTGCAGTTCTGCTCGGGCGCCATCACGGTCACGTCGGCGAACGGCCGCAGCGCTTCGTAGAGCGCGGCCAGACCGGGCGCCAGATAACCGTCGTCGTTGCTGAGTAGGATTCGCATGCGGCGATTGTAACCGAGGAAAGATGGCGCGCGAACGACAGCCCGGGCGCCCCGGGGCCGTCTCGCGCGGCGACTCAGATCACGCGCCGTTCGCGCAATGCGGCGATCGCCGCGGCCTCGTAGCCGAGCCCGCCGAGCACCTCGTCGGTATGCTCGCCGAGCGCCGGGCCGAGCCAGCGCGTATCGCCCGGCGTGTCGGACAGCTTCGGCGTGATGTTGGGCAGCGGGATCTCCTGTCCGTCGGGCAGGCGAAAGCGCTGGATCATCTGGCGCGCCACGAACTGCGGGTCGCTGAACATGTCGGCCACGCTGTAGATCCGGCCGGCCGGCACGTCGGCCGCGTTGAGCACCGCCAGCGCGGCCTCGATGGTGCGCGGCGCGAGCCAGGCGGCGATCGCCTCGTCGATCTCGCGGGTGCGCGGCACGCGCCCGTCGTTGTGGGCGAGCGCCGGGTCGTCGGCCAGATCGGCGCGCTCGATGGCCTTCATCAGGCGCTTGAAGATCGGGTCGCTGTTGCCGCCGATCACGATGCTGCCGTCGGCGCAGGCATAGGTATTGGACGGCACGATGCCGGGCAGCGAGGCGCCGGTGCGCTCACGCACCATGCCGTAGACGCCGTACTCGGGCACCACGCTCTCCATCATGTTGAACACGGCCTCGTAGAGCGCGACATCGACCACCTGCCCCTTGCCGCCGTTCATGTTGCGATGGTGCAGCGCCATCATCGCGCCGATCACGCCGTGCAACGCGGCGATCGAGTCGCCGATCGAGATGCCGATGCGCGGCGGCGGCAGTTCCGGGTAGCCGGTGATGTGGCGCAGGCCGCCCATCGATTCGGCGATCGCGCCGAAACCGGGACGGTCGCGATACGGGCCGCTCTGGCCGTAACCCGACAGGCGCACCATCACCAGGCCCGGATTGTCGGCCGACAGCACCTCGTAGCCGAGGCCCAGCTTCTCGAGCAGGCCGGGCCGGAAATTCTCGATCACGATGTCCGCCTGCGAGGCGAGCTGCTGCGCGATGCGCCGACCCTCGTCCGTCTTCAGGTTCAGCGTGACCGACTTCTTGTTGCGCGCCTGCACCGCCCACCAGAGCGAGGTGCCGCCCGCCTCGGGATAGAGCTTGCGCCACTTGCGCAGCGGGTCGCCACCGTTGGGATCCTCGACCTTGATCACGTCGGCGCCGAATTCGGCGAACAGGCGGGCCGCGAACGGCCCCGCGATCAGCGTGCCGAACTCGAGCACCTTGACGCCCGCGAGCGGGCCTGGGGTAGCGCTCATCTGTGGAATCTCCGGAGCGGCGTGCGCCGCGTTGGGGCTTACATCGACCGGCGGTCGAGCATCGCGCGGGCGATGGTGCCCGCGTCGACGTATTCGAGTTCGCCGCCGACCGGCACGCCGCGCGCGAGCCGCGTGACGGACAGGCCGCGCGCCTTGAGGGTCTGCCCGAGGTAATGGGCGGTCGCCTCGCCTTCGTTCGTGAAGTTGGTCGCGAGCACGACCTCCTTGACGATGCCGTCCGAGGCGCGGCGCACCAGCCGGTCGAAATGGATTTCCTTGGGACCGATGCCGTCGAGCGGGCTGAGCCGCCCCATCAGCACGAAATAGAGGCCGCGATAGGTGAGCGTCTGCTCGAGCATGATCTGGTCCGCCGGCGTCTCGACCACGCACAGCAGGCTCGGATCACGCTCGGTATCGCTGCAGACCTCGCAGATGCGCGACTCGGTGAAGGTGTTGCACTTCTCGCAGTGCTGCAGGTGCTCGGTGGCGAACAGCAGCGAGCGCCCGAGCTTCTCGGCGCCCTCCCGATCGTGCTGCATCAGGTGATACGCCATCCGCTGCGCGGATTTCGGCCCGACGCCGGGCAGCACGCGCAGCGCTTCGACAAGGGCGGACAGGGCGGAGGGCTGCTTCATGCGGTACCAGTCGACGTGGGACGCCGCCTCAGAACGGCAGCTTGAAGCCCGGCGGCAGCGGCAGGCCGGAGGTCATGCCGCTCATCTTTTCCTGCGAGGTGGCCTCGGCCTTGCGGACCGCGTCGTTGAACGCCGCCGCGACCAGGTCCTCGAGCATGTCCTTGTCGTCCGCGAGCAGGCTCGGGTCGATCGCCACGCGGCGCACCTCGTTCTTGCAGGTCATGGTGACCTTCACGAGCCCGGCGCCCGACTGGCCTTCGACTTCGATGAGGGCGAGCTGCTCCTGCATCTTCTTCATGTTTTCCTGCATCTGCTGGGCTTGCTTCATCAGCCCGGCGAGTTGGCCTTTCATCATGGACGTGCTCCTTGGTGTTCGTGTGAGACCGGCGCGATCTTAGCGCCGGTTCCGGGATTAGGGAATGGGCTGCGCGCGATCAGTGCAGCGTGGGCGCGCCGCCGGCGCCGTCGGCGGCGACCGGCTTCACCGAGCCCTCGACGATGCGCGCGCCGAAATCGCGGATCAGTTGCTGGACGAAGGGATCGGCACCGATCTCCTGCTCGGCCTCGCGCTGGCGCTTGGCGCGCTCGACCGCGTCGAGCGCAGCCGCGGTGCGACGCGCCGGGCCGACCTCGACGCTCAGCTCGACCGGCTTGCCGAGCGCCTCGGCGAGCGCCGTCTTCAGCTTGGCGACCTGCGCGGCATCGGCGTATTGCGGCACCGGCACTGCCAGTTTCAGCGCGCCGCCCTCGAGCGAGGTCAGCTCGCTGTTGAAGGCGAGCTGGTAGGCCACGCCCTTGAGCGGCAGGCTCGCGGCCAGTTGCGGCCATTCACCCTGGTAGCCGATCGCGTCGAGCGGCACGGCCGGCGGCAGCGGCCGCGTGTCGACCGGCGCGGGCGCCGGCTGCGGGGCCACGCGCACGTCGTCGGGGCCGCTGTCGAAGACGGGAATGTAGCCGTCGTCGGGCGGCGGGCCGTAATTGTCGTCGGCCGACATCGGCAGGTAATCGTCGGGCGGAATGTCGTCCCAGGGGGGCGGTGCCGAAAGATCCGGCGACGACGCACCTGCCGGCTGGGATGCCGCGGCGGCCGGCGCGGGACGCGGACGCGGCGTCGGCACGTTCACCCGCGGCGCGGGGGCGGCGGCCTTGGGGGCCGGCGCGGCTGATTTAGGCGCGGCGGCGGCACGCTAGCGATCGGAGGCGGAGGACACGCGCATGCCGCGGCTGCGCAGCACGTCCAGCG
>NZ_VWWK01000295.1:0-5030 GCF_011753035.1 Burkholderia sp. Ax-1720
GCTCGCGGCGGCCCTGCTGCCCTCGCTCGCCGCGGCCCAGGCGAGCCCATCCGCCGCTCCGTCGCTCAACGGCTCACCCGCCACCGTGCCCGTGCAAGCCTCCGATGCCGCCACGCCGTCCCCGGCCTGGGCCGACGCGCTCGCCGCGATGCGCGCGGGCGCCCTGGCCGCCGATGCAGGCGACCGTTCCGGCGCCAATGCCCAGGCCAGCGCGGGCATGCCCATCGCCCAGGGCACCGCTCCTGCGATCGCCACCACACCGGCCATCTCCACCGCCCCGGCGAGCGCCAATCAACCGGTCACGCAAGATTGCCGCGCCGAAGGCGGCCAAGCGGGCCGTCCCGCGATCGGCCTCGTGCTGTCGGGCGGCGGCGCGCGCGGCTACGCGCACCTGGGCGTGCTGAAGGTGCTGGCCGAGCACCGCATCCCGATCGACTGCATCGCCGCGACCAGCATGGGCGCCGTGGTGGGCGGCCTATACGCGAGCGGGATGGACGCCGACGAGATGGCCGAGCGCCTGGCCAGGGTGAACCTGGCCGACATCGCCTTCGACGTGGTCAACCGCGCGGACCTGCCGCAGAAGCAGCGCGAGGACGAGGAGCGCTACATCAACGGCCTGACGGTCGGCTTCGGCAAGAACGGCTTCAAGGCCCCCGCCGGGCTGGTGCAGGGCAACCGCCTGCAGGCGCTGCTGGCCGACTGGACCGCGGCGGTGCCGGTCAACCAGCCCTTCGACCGCCTGCCGATCCCGTTCCGCGCGATCGCCACCAACCTGCGCAACGGCCGCATGGAAGTGCTCGACCACGGCTCGCTGCCGCTCGCGATCCGCGCCAGCATGGCCATGCCGGGCCTGTTCTCGCCCACCGAGATCGCCGGCGTGACCCTGGTCGACGGCGGCCTGGTCAGCAACCTGCCGGTCAGCACCGCGCGCAGGATGGGCGCCGACGTGGTGATCGCGGTCGACATCGGCTCGCAACTACGTCCGCTCGACGCGCTGGCCTCGCCGGCCGACGTGTTCCAGCAGATGCTCGGCATCCTGATCCGCCAGAACGTCTCGCGCGAACGCAGCGAACTCGGCCCGCGCGACGTGCTGCTCGAGCCCTCGCTGGGCTCGCTGAGCTTCACCGATTTCCAGAACGCCAGCCAGGCGATCGCCGCCGGCGAGGCGGCGGCCAAGGCCGCGCTGCCGCGGCTCGAGCGCTACGCGCTGTCGCCCGAGGCCTACGCGGCCTACCGCGCCGCGCACATGCGCCCGCCCGCCGAGCCGATCCGGCTCGCCGAGGTGGAGATCCGCGCCCACGGGCCGGTGCCGAAGCGGGTGGTGGCCGATGCGCTGCACGTGAAGCCGGGCGACATCTACGATCCGCAGGCCGTCAGCCGCGACCTGCTGGCGCTGACCACCACCGGCAATTTCGACACGGTCACGCAGCAGGTGGTGACCGACGGCGATAGCAACAAGCTGGTGGTGGACGCGCGCGGCAAGACCTGGGGCCCGAACTTCCTGCTGTTCGGGCTGGGCATGTCGAGCAGTTCCACCGACGAGGGCGGCTTCCGCTTCCATATCGGCTACCGGCGCCCCTGGCTGACCGATTCGGGCCTGGAATTCCGTGCCGATTCCACGCTCGGCAGCGACCTGCAGGCGCTGCGCACCGAGCTGCGCCAGCCGCTGTCGAGCAGCCATGGCCTCTATCTCGCGCCCTACGCCGAATTCGAGCGGCGTTTCGCCAACGTCTATTGGGACGACTACAAGCTCACGCAATACCAGTTGCAAACCGAGCGCCTCGGCCTCGATCTCGGCCTGCCGGTCGGACGGCTCGGCGATTTCCGCGTCGGCCTGGCCTACGCGCACGGCAGCGCCTCGCCGACCTACAACTTCCCGACCGACATCTCGCCCAACGGCAGCCCGATCGGCCAGGTGTTCGACAGCGACAACGGCCACCAGCTCAGCGTGCGCGCCCGTTTCGTGGTCGACCAGCTCGACGATCCGACGCTGCCGCGCAACGGTTACTTCGCCAAGTTCAGCGTCGAGCGATCCCTGGTCGCCAGCGATCAGGTCCAGTACACGGAGGTATCCGGCAAGGCGATGGTCGCGCAGCAGTTCGGGCGGCACAGCATCAACGCCAGCATCGAGGGCGGCAAGAGCTTCGGCGGCACCAGCCCGGTCAACCTGCTGGGCTTCACGCTCGGCGGTTTCCAGCACCTGGCCGCCTATGCCGCCGACCAGCTCAACGGCGACGCGATCGCCTATGGACAGGTCACCTACATGAACCAGGTGGCCAGCTTCAACGCCTCGCCGATCAAGGCGCTGTACCTGGGCGCGAGCGCGGAAATCGGCAACGTCTGGACGTCTTCCGGCGACCAGATCCGGCTCGACATCAGCAGCGGGCCGATGAAGCAGAGCTATTCGTTCTTCGCGAGCTTCACGACCTCGTTCGGGCCGATCTACGTGGGCGTGGCGCTCGCGCCGGGCGGGCGCCGCAACCTGTACTTCCAGCTCGGCCGCACCTACTGAGCCGGAAGCGGCGCGGCGCCGGCATCCTGAACGCCGGCGCCGCGCGCCTTCCCAATCCCAGCCTCGCCTCGCGAGCCGGTGCTCGCCGCCGGCGCCGCCCCGCTCAGCCCGGCCAGCGGATCTCGAAGCGCGCGCCGGGCAGCACGCGCGCGTCGGTCACCGCGATGTTGCCGTGATGGGCCTGCAGCACCTGCCGCGTGATCGCCAGGCCCAGCCCGTAGCCGGCCGTGTGGCGATCGAGCCGCACGAAGGCGTCGAAGATCCGTTCGCGCTCGCCGTCGGGCACGCCGGGGCCGTCGTCCTCGACGTAGATCAGGATCTCGCCGCCGCTCGCGCCCAGCGTGGTGCCGATCAGGATGCGCGATTGCGCGTACTTGGCCGCGTTGCGCAGCAGGTTGCGGATCGCGTAGGACATCAGCCGCGTATCCATGTTCACGCGCAGCTCGGCCGGCGTACCCAGGCGCGTCTCGATGATCTTGCCCGGGCTCAGCGGCGCCACCTCGTGCACCTGGGTGTCGAGCCAGCAAGCCAGCGCGGTCGGCTCCAGGCTCGACTGCAGCGAGCTGTATTCGAGCCGCGCGTAGGTCAGGCTCATGTCGATCAGCTCGTCGAGCTCGGTCACGTCCTGCGCGATGCTGTCCAGTGCGTTGAGCCGCTCGGCCTCCGACATCGGGTCGCGCAGGATCTCGAGCGCGAAGCGCACGCGCGCCAGCGGCGTGCGCAGCTCGTGGGAGATGCCATTGGTGAGATCGCGCTGCGCCTCGATCAGGCGCTCCATGCGCATCGCCAGCGCGTTGAGGGTGCGCGCCAGCGGGCCGAGGATCACGCTGTGCGATTCGCGCGCGCGCGTGTGGAACCGCCCGCCGCTGAAGTCGATGGCGCGCTCGCGCACCATCACCAGGTCCACCCAGGTCGGCCGCGCCCAGCGCCAGGTGGCCAGCGCCGGCACCACGATCACGAACAACGCCACGCCGAGCGCGCCGCCCGGCAGCGCCTCGAAGCCGGCCAGCACCGTCCACGGCGAGAGCGTCACCGACAGCGCCAGCAGCGGCACCGCCACCACCAGCAGGACCAGGCTCATCAGGTGCAGATAGGCGCGCACGTAGAGGCGCGACCAGCTCGGCATGCGATCGGCGCGCGTGTCGGTCCAGGAGCGCCGAAAGCGCAGCCAGCGCCAGCGCAGGTAGCGCAGCGCCGACAACCGCGACTGCCCGGCGCCACCGAAGCCGCGGGGCCGGGCCGCGTCCTTATTCCCAGGCATGGGTGCTGAACTGGTAGCCCTTGCTGCGGATCGTCTTGATCCGGCGCGGATGGCTGGCGTCGTCCTGCAGCTTGCGGCGCAGCTTCGAGATGCGGCCGTCGATGGTGCGGTCCAGGCCGTCGAATTCGACGCCGCGCAGTTGCAGCATCAGGTCGTCGCGGCTGACCACCTCGCCCGCGTGGCTCACCAGCACCCACAGCAGGTCGAATTCCGCCGAGGTGAGGTCCGGCGAGGAACCGTCCGGCAGCCGCACCGAGCGGTTGCCGCGATTGATCGAGAACTTGCCGAAGGCGTAGCTCTCGGGCCCGTTGCCGGGCTCCGGCGCGCGTACCGGCGCACGCCGCAGTTGCGCCTTGATCCGCGCCAGCAGGATGCGCGGCTCGACCGGCTTGCGCACGTAGTCGTCGGCGCCGAATTCGAGGCCCAGCAGCTCGTCGTAGGGCTCGTCGCGGGCCGTCACCATCACGATCACGCCGTCGAAATGCTTGCGCGCCTCCCGGCAGATCTCGAAGCCGTCCTTGCCCGGCAGGTTCACGTCCAGCAGCACCAGGTCGGGCCGCGACGAGAGGATCGCGGGGACGGCCGCGTGGCCGTCGAGCACGGTCTCGACTTCGTAGTCGTGCTTGCGCAGGTAGCCGGTGATCAGGGTGGACAGGCGATTGTCGTCCTCGACGAGAAGAATCCGGTAAGGCATGGGGGTGATCGTTGCTGGCGGTGAATCGGGCCGGGTTCCGGCGGCGGGTTGAGCCGCGGTCCGGCAGGTAACCATCGGTAACATCTCAAGCAAATCAGCATGATACTGCTGTCCGGTCCCCGATTGATGCATGTTCCTCAGGAATCGACGCCGCTGTGCAGTAAGTGCGCAAGCAGCCGGAAACAACCGGCGCGAACGGCGCGGGAACGTGCGGCGGGACCGGGCCCGGCAATGTCCGGCCGCATTCGACCGGCCGCGCCGCCGGGAGTGCCTGAAACCGCTGTCGACTTCGCTCGGCTCCATCGAATCTCCACGTCATCTCCACATCGACGGCGGCTCGCGCCGGGCCGCGCCGCGCGATCAATTCGGTAAGCGCTTACCTGAGGCCATCGCGTTTTCCTGTCCCTTTCGCCCGGCTGCCGTGTCATCGACTGGTAACCCGGATTCGAACCACACAGGAGTACCTCGATGATTGCTCGGCCCTCCCGCCGCCCGGCCACGCAGCCCGGCGCCGCCGCCCACCCCGGTCAGCCGCGTGCCTCGCGCTCGCGGCGCGGCCCGGT
>NZ_VWWK01000296.1:0-4872 GCF_011753035.1 Burkholderia sp. Ax-1720
CAGGGGCTCGGGCGGGCGCGCCGCCGGCCGTGCGCGGTGCCGGTGGGCGCCGCCTGGGCCGGCGAGCCGGAATGGTGCATTGCGAAAGCGGGTGAAAATCCGCTAAATTATAACTTTTAAGTCGCCCCCGGGCGGCATTTGCGTCGCGCGTCGCCACAAGCCGCGTCCGGCCGCGCTCCCCGACCGCTTTCCTAGACAGCGCGCATCCACCCGCCGCTTTCCAGTTTCGTCCCCCTTTTCTTGCCCCGCAGGCCTTGCCCAGGAACGTGCCCGCCGTGAAACCGATTCAGAAATCCAACAAGCTGCTCAACGTCTGCTACGACATTCGCGGCCCGGTGCTCGAGCACGCCAAGCGCCTCGAGGAGGAAGGGCACAAGATCATCAAGCTGAACATCGGCAACCTGGCGCCCTTCGGCTTCGAGGCGCCCGACGAGATCATCCAGGACATGATCCGCAACCTGCCGGCTTCGTCGGGTTATTCGGATTCGAAGGGGGTGTTCTCGGCGCGCAAGGCCGTGATGCACTACACCCAGGAAAAGGGCGTGAAGGGCGTCGGCCTGGACGACATCTACATCGGCAACGGCGCCTCGGAGCTGATCGTGATGGCCACCCAGGCGCTGCTCAACAACGGCGACGAGGTGCTGCTGCCGGCGCCGGACTACCCGCTCTGGACCGCCGCCGTGAGCCTGTCGGGCGGCACGCCGGTGCACTACATGTGCGACGAGCAGAACGGCTGGATGCCCGATACCGACGACATCCGCCGCAAGATCACGCCGAACACCAAGGCGCTGGTGGTGATCAACCCGAACAACCCCACCGGCGCGCTGTATTCCGACGACCTGCTGCGCGAGCTGATCGCGATCGCGCGCGAGCACGGCCTGCTGATCTTCGCCGACGAGGTCTACGACAAGATCCTCTACGACGGCAAGACCCACACGGCGCTGGCCTCGCTCACCGAGGACGTGATCACGGTCACCTTCAACAGCCTGTCCAAGAGCTACCGCTCCTGCGGCTACCGCGCCGGCTGGATGTCCGTGGCCGGCCTGAACGGCGAGAACCGCGCGCGCGCCAAGGACTACCTGGAAGGGCTCGGGATCCTCTCGTCGATGCGGCTGTGCGCCAACGTGCCGGGCCAGTTCGCGATCCAGACCGCGCTGGGCGGCTACCAGAGCATCAACGAGCTGCTGGTGCCGAGCGGGCGCCTGTACCGCCAGCGCGAGCTCGCCTACGACATGCTGACCTCGATCCCGGGCGTGAGCTGCGTGAAGCCCGACGCGGCGCTCTACATGTTCCCGCGCCTGGACCCGAAGCTCTACCCGATCCGGAACGACCAGGAATTCATTCTCGACCTGCTGCTCAAGGAGCGCGTGCTGCTGGTGCAGGGCACCGGCTTCAACTGGCCCACCCCGGATCACTTCCGCGTGGTGTTCCTGCCGAACATTGACGATCTGACCGACTCGATCAATCGCATCGCGCGATTCCTCGACGGCTATCGCAAACGTCACGCGGCCTGAGCGGCCGCTTCCGTCTTTCAACTTCAAAACGCAACCACACGCAGCATGGAACCGATCAAAGTCGCCCTGTTGGGCTTCGGCACCGTCGGCAGCGGCACCTTCGAGGTGCTGCGCCGCAATCAGGAAGAAATCAAGCGGCGCGCCGGCCGGGGCATCGAGATCACGCGCATCGCGCTGCGCAACCCGGCCAAGGCGCAGGCCGCGCTGGGCGGCGCGAGCGTCGATCTGAGCACCGATTTCCAGGCGGTGGTCGACGATCCCTCGATCTCGATCGTCGCCGAGATGATCGGCGGCACCGGCATCGCCCGCGAGCTGGTGCTGCGCGCGATCGCCAACGGCAAGCACGTGGTGACCGCCAACAAGGCCCTGCTCGCCGTGCACGGCAGCGAGATCTTCGCGGCCGCGCGCGAGAAGGGCGTGATGGTCGCGTTCGAGGCCGCCGTGGCCGGCGGCATCCCGATCATCAAGGCGCTGCGCGAGGGCCTGACCGCCAACCGCATCCAGTACATCGCCGGCATCATCAACGGCACCACCAACTACATCCTGTCGGAGATGCGCGACCGCGGCCTGGACTTCGCCACCGCGCTGAAGGCCGCCCAGGAGCTCGGCTACGCCGAGGCCGACCCGACCTTCGACATCGAGGGCGTGGACGCCGCGCACAAGGCCACCATCATGAGCGCGATCGCGTTCGGCGTGCCGGTGCAGTTCGAGCGCGCCTACGTCGAGGGCATCAGCAAGCTGGCCGCCACCGACATTCGCTATGCCGAGGAGCTCGGCTATCGCATCAAGCTGCTGGGCATCGCGCGCCGCACCGAGGCGGGCATCGAGCTGCGCGTGCATCCCACCCTGATCCCGGAGAAACGCCTGCTGGCCAATGTCGAGGGCGCGATGAACGCGGTGGTGGTGCACGGCGACGCGGTCGGCACCACGCTCTACTACGGCAAGGGCGCCGGCGCCGAGCCGACCGCCTCGGCCGTGGTGGCCGACCTGGTCGACGTCACGCGCCTGCACACGGCCGACCCGGAACATCGCGTGCCGCATCTCGCGTTCCAGCCGGAAAGCCTGTCGAACACGCCGATCCTGCCGATCGAGGCGGTCACCAGCGGCTACTACCTGCGCCTGCGGGTGGCCGACGAAACCGGCGTGCTGGCCGACATCACGCGCATCCTGGCCGAATCGGGCATCTCGATCGACGCGCTGCTGCAGAAGGAATCGGACCAGGTCGACGGCGGCAGCGACGAAACCGACATCATCCTGATCACGCACGTGACGGTGGAGCGCAACGTGAACGCGGCGATCGCGAGCATCGAGGCGTTGCCGACGATCCGTTCCAAGGTCACGAAGCTGCGCATGGAAGCGCTCAACTGAGGACGACATGAATTACATTTCGACGCGCGGCGCCGGCATCGGCGAGCGCCATACGTTTTCGGACATCCTGCTGGGCGGCCTGGCCAAGGACGGCGGGCTCTACCTGCCGGCCGAATACCCGCGCGTGAGCGCCGGGGAACTGGCGCGCTGGCGCGAGCTGCCTTACGCGGAGCTGGCCTTCGAGGTGCTCTCCAAGTTCAGCGACGACATCCCGGCCGAGGACCTGCGCGAACTCACGCGCCGCACCTATTGCGCCGAGGTCTACGCCAACACGCGCCATGGCGAGAACGCCACCGACATCACGCCGATCAAGACGCTCGGCAGCGAGGGCGGCACCACGCTGGCGCTGCTGGAGCTGTCGAACGGCCCGACCCTGGCGTTCAAGGACATGGCCATGCAGCTGCTCGGCAACCTGTTCGAGTACACGCTGGCCAAGCACGGCGAGACCCTCAACATCCTCGGCGCGACCTCGGGCGACACCGGCAGCGCCGCCGAATACGCGATGCGCGGCAAGGCCGGCGTGCGCGTGTTCATGCTCTCGCCGCACCGGAAGATGAGCGCGTTCCAGTCGGCGCAGATGTACAGCCTGCAGGATCCGAACATCTTCAACCTGGCCGTGGAAGGCGTGTTCGACGACGCCCAGGACATCGTCAAGGCGGTCTCGAACGACCACGCCTACAAGGCGCGCTACAAGATCGGCACGGTCAACTCGATCAACTGGGCACGGGTGGTCGCGCAGGTCGTCTACTACTTCAAGGGCTACTTCGCCGCGACCCGCAGCAACGACGAGCGGGTCTCGTTCACGGTGCCCTCGGGCAACTTCGGCAACGTCTGCGCCGGCCATATCGCGCGCATGATGGGCCTGCCGATCGAGAAGCTGGTGGTGGCCACCAACGAGAACGACGTGCTCGACGAGTTCTTCCGCACCGGCAGCTACCGCGTGCGCGGCGCCGAGCAGACCTATCACACCAGCAGCCCCAGCATGGACATCTCGAAGGCCTCCAACTTCGAGCGCTTCGTGTTCGACCTGCTGGGCCGCGATCCGGCGCGCGTGCTGCAACTGTTCCACGACGTCGAGCACAAGGGCGGCTTCGATCTCGCCGCGAGCGGCGATTTCGCGCGCGTGGCCGAGTTCGGCTTCGTCTCGGGCCGCAGCACGCACGAGGATCGCCTGGCGACGATCCGCGACGTCCACGCGCGCTACGCGACCATGATCGACACGCATACGGCCGACGGCGTGAAGGTGGCGCGCGAGCACCTGCAGCCGGGCGTGCCGATGGTGGTGCTGGAGACCGCCCAGCCGATCAAGTTCGGCGAGACGATCCGCGAGGCGCTGGGCCGCGAGGCCGAGCGTCCCGCCGCGTTCGACGGCATCGAGGCGCTGCCGCAGCGCTTCGAGGTGGTGAAGGCCGATGTGCAGCAGGTGAAGGACTTCATCGCCGCGCATACCGGCGGCTGAGGCGCCGGGCGAGCCGGCGGCGGGACGCTCGGCCTCGCGGCTCGCGCCGCGCGCCTGGTGTCTCGCCCGCGCGCAGCCGTGGCACGTCACGAGGCCGCGACCGGGCTTGCCCGGCGCGGCTTCGTCGTTTTTGGGCCACCGGCCGCGCTGCCGGGCGTCTCGACGGCGCCGGCATGCGCGCCTCGACATGCGCGTCATATCGCACCGTCGCCCGGCTCGCTCGTTACAATGTGGCTTCCGCTCTCCCCACGACCACGCAGATGTCGACTCCCGCTCCCCAGGCCCCCCGTCCACCCATGCTGTCGACCGCCGACGCGCTCGCCGCGCTGCTCGGCGCGGCGGTGCCGCTGGCCGGCTCCGAAACCGTGCCGACGCTCGACGCGCTCGGCCGCGTGCTGGCCGCCGACGTGGTGTCGCCGCTCGACGTGCCGCCGATGGCGATCAGCGCGATGGACGGCTACGCGGTGCGCGTCGCCGACCTGACGCGCGGCGAGCGCCGCCTGCCGGTTTCGCAGCGGATTCCGGCCGGCC
>NZ_VWWK01000297.1:0-4860 GCF_011753035.1 Burkholderia sp. Ax-1720
CCGCGGGCGCTGGCCGAGGTCGGGCTCGGCGCCAGCTTCCGCTTCCGCTATCCCCACCAGCTCTCGGGCGGCCAGCGCCAGCGCGTGGCGATCGCGCGTGCGCTGATCGTCGAGCCGCGCGTGCTGCGGCTCGACCGCGCCTTCCGCCGCGACGTGCAGATGGTGTTCCAGGACCCCTATGCCTCGCTGCATCCGCGCTTCACGGTGGACGAGACGCTGCGCGAGCCGCTGGCGATCCACGGTATCGCCGACGCCGATACGCGGATTCCGCGGGCGCTGGCCGAGGTCGGGCTCGGCGCCAGCTTCCGCTTCCGCTATCCCCACCAGCTCTCGGGCGGCCAGCGCCAGCGCGTGGCGATCGCGCGTGCGCTGATCGTCGAGCCGCGCGTGCTGCTGCTCGACGAGCCGACCTCGGCGCTCGACGTCTCGGTGCAGGCCGAGATCCTGAACCTGCTGCGCCGCCTGCATCGCGAGCGCGGGCTGACCATGCTGCTGGTGAGCCACAACCTGGCCGTGATCGGCTTCCTCTGCGAGCGGCTCGCCGTGATGCAGCATGGGGAGATCGTCGAGCAACTGACGGTGGAGGCGCTGCGCGCGGGACAGGTGGCGAACGCATACACGCGTACCCTGCTGCGCGCCACCGACGGTTATCGGCGCGCCGGCGGCTGACGCCGGGGCGGAAGCTTGCGGTTGCGGCTGCCATGACGGATGCGGCGCGGCAGCCGCCGATGTCGTGCGCGGCAAGGGCCACGCCGCGGCGCAGCATGCCGGGTGGCCAGCCGGGCACGCGAGAATGGCGAACCGGATCGCGGCTGGCGTAAGATCGCACGGCAAGCCCGGTCGAATCGCGACGAAGCGCGACGAACCCGATGCCGAACTTCGCGCGCGCCGGCCGGTCCATGCCTTTTCCCAACCGCTAGAGGAGCGCCCGTGATTCATCTCATCGAAACGCTCGTGGTCGGCCTGATCGTCGGCCTGCTCGCCCGCGCGCTGAAACCCGGCGACGACAAGATGGGCATCGTGATGACCATCGTGCTCGGCATCGTCGGCTCGGTGATCGCCGGCTACGTCGGCCGCGCCGCCGGCTGGTACCAGCCCGGCCAGGGCGCCGGCTGGATCGCCTCGATCATCGGCGCGATCGTGCTGCTGGTGATCGTCGGCGCGGTGCGCAAGCGCGCCGGCTGAGCCAGCCCCGCGGAACGCCGTCGGCTCGGCGGCGTTCCGCCCCTTCGCCCCCACCTTCCATCGCGCCACGCCCGTTGCGCGTACAACCAAGCCGGTCCAGCTTCCCTCCCGCTCCAGGCTCCCCCGCCGTCCATCAGCCAGCCGGCATCGCCGCCAGGCGCCGAGCTTTCCTCATGCGTTTCCGACCGGCCGCGATCGCCGACGATCCGCGTTCTTGCCGCTCGTGGACCTCGATTTCAGCACGCGGGTTTGTACCACCGCCGGCTCGATCGAAGCGACCTGACATCGGCTCGGCCATCTCCTAGCATTGAAGCAGCGAACTTTGTCAAAAAATGTAAAAAATCCGCTCAAGGCAACCGCCCTGGATGCCGTCAATGCGGGTGAGCAGGCCGTCGTCGGCGAGTGTGACGCCGCGACGTGCCAACAAGTCCGACCCCACCGATTCGGAGTCCGTCATGATCGCCCGTTCGTCGCTGCCGTCGCTATCGTTTGCGCGTGGTTTTCCGAGTCTTACGAACCTGTCAGGATGGCGGCGCCTCGCCGTCCTGCCGCTCGCCGCCTGCGCGCTCCTCGCGCTGCCCGGCACCGCCGCGCATGCGCAGGGCGGCACCATCCAGTTCAGCGGGCGCATCGTCGAGCCGCCCTGCTCGTTCCAGGTCGATACCGCCGCCACACGCGTGCAACCGAACTGTGCCAGGCCGGCCTTCGGGCAGGTCGGCTTCGTCGACCTGTACAGCGGCCGCAAGCTCGGCTCGTCAACGCTGACGATCGCTTCCGCGCCGTTTGCCATCCCGGGCCAGGGCACCCGGCGCGACCCCATGATCGTGACCGTCGACTATCGTTGAGCGCGCATCGAAGCGCATCCCGTCCTCCGCCGCCGCGGCTCAGTCGCGGTGGGCCGCCAGCCAGTCGCTGAACAGGTCCAGCTTCGGCTGGGCCGCGTTGCGCGCCGGGCAGACGAAGTCGTAGCGCGCGCCGGTGCCGAGCACCGCCTCGAAGGGCGTCGCCAGGCGCCGCGCGGCCACGTCGTCGGCGATCAGCGTGACGTCGCTGATGGCGATGCCGAAGCCCTGCATGGCGGCGTTGGTGGCCAGGTCCAGCGTGTCGAAGCTCGGCCCGCGCGCCGGATCGATGCCCTCGATGCCGGCATGGGCCAGCCATTGGCGCCAGTCTCGATGGTCGCGGGTGGGATGCAGCAGCGTGTGGCGCGCCAGGTCGGCGCCCGAGGCGATCGGCCGTTCGGCCAGCAGCTCGGGCGCGCAGACCGGCGTGAGCCGCTCGGCGAACAGCGGCACGACGCGCACCTCGGGCGTCGCCGCCATGCCGTAGACGATCGCCGCATCGAAGGGCTCGGTCGCGAAATCGACGTCGTGCCGCCAGGTGGTGGTCATCTGCACGTGCAGGTCCGGATGCTCGGTCTGGAACTGCATCACCTTGGGCAGGATCCAGCGCATCACGCAGGTCGGCACCTTCAGCGCCAGGTCGGTGCGCTGGCGCGTCAGGCGCCGCGAGATGTCGTCGATGCGCGCGAAGCTCTCGCCGACCACCGGCAGCAGTTGCTCGCCCTCGGGGGTCAGCGCCAGCCCCTTGGCGCGCCGCACGAACAGCGGGAAGCCGTAATGCGCCTCGAGCGACTGGATCTGGCGGCTGACCGCGCCCTGGGTCAGGCACAGCGCCTCGGCCGCGCGCGTGAAGTTCAGGTGGCGCGCGACCGTGACGAAGACCTGCAGGGCATTGAGCGGCGGAAGACGATGCATGGCTGGCGCGAACGGAAGACGGGCGCGCCGGCCGATGCGGCGCGCAAGGCGCCACGATAAGCGATCCGGGGGTTTTGCGCGAGGAGCGCGAGGTACGCGCGGTGGCGTGGGCGATCGGCCCCGGCCGGGGCGGGCTCGGCGTGACTTGCGGCATCCGCTGCAGCGAGCGCTCGTCCGCGCCGGCGCCGGGCGCTTCCGGGCGCCGTGCGCGCCCGGCTTTCGGCACGCCGGAGAAGCGCTCGGATGTTCAGATGCTCACGCGTTCAGGCCTTCAGGCGAAGGTGGCGGTGACGATGCGCGCGACCGCGGCAATGGCCGCGTTGTCGTATTTCGCGTCCTTGTCCGGGCGCGTGGTGTAGACCGTCAGCACCACCGGCTGGCGGCTCGGCGAATACAGCACGGCCACGTCGTTGGCGGTGCCGTAGTCGCCGCTGCCGGTCTTGTCGGCTACCCGCCAGCCGGCCGGCACGCCGGCACGGATCCGCGTCTCGCCGGTGGTATTGCCCAGCATCCAGGTCACCAGTTGCGCGCGGCCGGACGGATCGAGCCCGTCGCCGAGCGTGACGCGGCGCAGCGTGTCGGCCATCGCGGCCGGCGTGGTGGTATCGCGTTCGTCGCCGGGCACCGCTTCGTTCAGCTCGGTTTCCAGGCGATCGAGGCGGAAGGTGGCGTCGCCGATCGAGCGCGCATGGGCCGTCACCGCGGCCGGATCGCCGATCAGCCGGATCAGCAGGTTGGCCGCGGTGTTGTCGCTGTACTGGATCGCGGCGGCGCACAAGGCCGCCACCGTCATGCCCGTGGCGAGGTTTTTCTCGGTGACCGGCGAATAGCTCACCAGGTCGTGCCGCGTGTAGCGGATCACGCTCGACAGCAAGCGCGCGTCGCCGGCCGCGCGCGCCAGCACGGCCGAGACCAGCACCACCTTGAAGGTGCTGCACAGCGCAAAGCGCTCGTCGGCGCGGTGCAGGATCCGCCGGCCGCTGCCGGTGTCGATCGCGCTCACGCCGATGCGGCCGCCGAAGCCGCTTTCGAGCGCCGCGATCTGCCGGGCCGCGTCGCGGGTCCGGGCGTCTTCCTTCACGCCGTCCTTCTTGCCGTCCCGATGGCCAACCACGGCGCAGGCGGCGAGAACGGGAGCGGAAACGGCGGCGAGCAGCAGCGAACGGCGGAGCGGGGAATGGGTCATGACGGGTCGATGTCTCGATCGGTGGTTCAGGGGTGGATCGGCGGCACGGCGCGAGATGGCCGGGGCCACCGCCGGGCATCGTCGGTTGCGAGGCTCAGGATGCCGGATCGGGTAGACCGCGGGGAGGCGGCAATGGTTCGCGCCGCGCCGCCGATGGTTCGGCCCCGGCTCCGGACGCGATCAGGCGAATGGCAGCAGATCGCGCGGCGCCGAGTCGGGTTGGGCCGGAGCGCGGAAATCCGCGTGGCCAGCCCGGCCGCCGAGAATCCCGCGCCGACGCCGGGCCAAGCACGCCCGATCAACTCTCGCGCGCCGGCAGGTAGGCGACCGGATCGACCGGCTTGCCGTCGCGGCGCACCTCGAACAGCACGGCCGTGCCGCGCACCCAGCCCGCGCCGCCGGCTTCGGCGATCGGCTCGCCCTGCCGCACGATATCGCCGGTCTTCACCAGCAGGCGGCTACCGCGCGCGTAAGCGGTCAGGAAATCGGCGTTGTGCTGCACGATCACCAGCGAGCCGTAGTCGTTCAGGCCGGTGCCGGCATACATCACGCGGCCGTCGGCGGCGGCGCGCACCGGCTCGCCCGAGCGCACCGAGATCCCGATGCCGCGATTGCGCCCCGGCTGGAACGGCTCCACCACCGGGCCCTCGGCCGGCCAGGCCAGCGTGACGCGCTGCGCATGACGGCGCGTGGCGCGCATGATCTGCGCGACGTCGGCCGCCGAGGGCGCGG
>NZ_VWWK01000298.1:0-4203 GCF_011753035.1 Burkholderia sp. Ax-1720
GCTCGCTTCGGCGGCGCGCGCCTCGCGGTTGGCCAACCGGCCCAGGCTCGCGGCGGCCAGCAGGCCCGAGGCGCCTTTCAGCCATTGTCGGCGGGGGATTCGTGTGCTCATGGGAGGCTCCGTGTCGAATGCGGATCGGGTAGGGATGTCGAGGCGCATTCTGGCGAAGCGGGGCGGTGCGTGAACATGGCCTGCGCGGCAGCAGACTGGTGCGCGGCGCTCAGCAATCGGGGCCGGCGCTCGGGCGTGGACGGTACAGTCGAATAGTGCGTTTTTGGTTCTTTTTCTTGACCTTCAGCCGCCGCAGAATGAGGCCCTGAGTTCAAGGAGAACCCCGTGAAAACCACCCCCATCCTGATGTCCGCGCTGCTGGCCCTGGGCGCCGCGCTGGCGGGCCCGGCCAACGCCGCCACCGCCGAAAGCGGCTCGGCCGCCGGCGCGCCCGCCGAAACCGTCAAGCCGAATTTCTCGCATGCGCTGCCGAACCTGCCCGGCAAGTCGCTGACGGCCGTCGAGGTCGACTACCCGCCCGGCGGCGCCTCGCGCCCGCATCATCACGCGCATTCGGCCTTCATCTACGCCTACGTGGTGTCGGGCCATATCGCCAGCCAGGTCGACGGCCAGCCCGAACGCGTCTACGGCCCGGGCGAATCCTTCTACGAAATGCCCGGTGCCCACCACCAGGTCAGCCGCAACGCCAGCGCGAGCGAGCCGGCCAAGCTGCTGGCCGTGTTCGTGGTCGACAGCGGCGATGCCCCCCTCACCATCAACGATCGATAGGAGTCTCGAATGTCCCAACGTCTCGATTACCGCAAGGCCTCCCCGGCCGGCACCAAGGCCCTCGGCGGCGTGTACGCGCATATTCTTCAATGCGGGCTGGAGGAGCGCCTGGTCGACCTCGTCTACCTGCGCGTCAGCCAGATCAACGGCTGCGCCTACTGCATCGACATGCACACGCGCGATCTGCTGAAGAAGGGCGACAAGCTCGAGCGCGTGGTGCTGGTGCCGGTGTGGCAAGAAGCCGGCGCGCTGTTCGACGAGCGCGAGCGCGCGGCGCTGGCCTGGGCCGAGAGCGTCACCCGCGTATCGGAAACGGGCGTGCCCGATAGCGCGTTCGAGGCCGCGCGCGCCGTGTTCGGCGAGCAGGAACTGTCGGATTTGACCATCGCGATCGGTCTGATGAACGCCTACAACCGGCTCGCGATCAGCTTCCGCGCCGTGCCGCAGGCGGTGGTCGACGCGGCGCGCTGAGCGGGGTCTTCATTTCGGATCCGCGGCGTCGCGCGCGGCAAGCCGATAGCGCCGCAATATCTTCACGAAATTGCGCACCGTCGGCGAGGCCTCGCGCGGCCGATGGATCAGCGCGATGCCGGTGGCCAGCGGCCGCCCCTGCAGCTCGTGGAAGCTCACGCCGTCCACCTGCACCTGCCGCATCGAGGCCGGCACCACCGCCACCCCGAAGCCCGCCGACACGAGATTGCCGGCCGAGGAGATCTGCGGCGATTCCATGCTGATCGCCGGCGAGAATCCCGCGGCGTGGCAGGCGCCGAGGATCGAGTCGTAGAGATTCGGGCCGATCCCGCGCGGAAAGATGATCAGCGGATCGGCGGCCAGGTCGGCCAGCGCGACGCGCTTGCGCCGCCCCAGCCGGTGCCCGTTCGGCAGCACCGCGATCATCTCCTCGTCGGCCAGCGGCTCGACGATCAGCTCGCCGCATTGCAGCGGCATGCGCACCATCGCGGCGTCGATCCGGCCCGCCGCCACCTTCTCCAGCAGCGCCACGCTATTGCTCTCCTCGCAGGCCACCTGCACGCGCGGGTAGGCGTGGCGAAAGCGCTGCATGGTCAGCGCGATCGCCGGATGGAACACCGTCGAGCCGGCGAAGCCGAGCGACAGCCGTCCGGTCTCGCCGCGCCCGGCGTTGCGCGTCTCCACCAGCGCGCGCTCGGCATCCTCGACGATGCGCCGCGCGCGCTCGTGCAGCAGGCGCCCGGCCTCGGTCAGCTCGACGCGGCGCGGATGGCGCACGAACAGGCGCGTGCCGATCTCGCGCTCGAGCTTGAGGATCTGCTGGCTCAGCGGCGGCTGCGCGATGCCGAGCGAGGCCGCCGCCTCGGTGAAATGCAGGTGCTCGGCGACGGCCAGGAAGTAGCGGAGCTGGCGAAATTCCATATCGATTTCGTCTCCAAATCGCGTTATCGAGATATTGGACTAATGATGGAGGCGATTCTAAGCTTTCCTTCATCGGCCAGGCGCATCGCACGGCCTCCCAGACACGGAGAACATCATGACGGCAGCACCCGTAACCGGTTCGGACCTGCGCAAGCCAGGCGGCGAGACGCTGCTGGCGGCGCTGCGCGGCATCGTCGGCGGCGGCCAGGTGCTGACCGGCGAGGCCGCCACGCGCCGCTATCGCACCGGCTACCGCTTCGGCTCGGGGCGCGCGCTGGCGGTGGTGCGGCCCGGCTCGCTGGTCGAGCAGTGGAAGGTGCTGGAAGCCTGCGTGGCGGCCGGCGTGATCGTCATCACCCAGGCTTCGAACACGGGGCTGACCGGCGGCTCGACGCCCGACGGCGACGATTACGATCGCGATATCGTGATCGTCAGCACCACGCGCATGAAGACGGTGCACCTGATCGACGAGGGCCGCCAGGTGGTCTGCCTGCCCGGCGCGACGCTCGACCAGCTCGAGCAGACGCTCAAGCCGCTGGGCCGCGAGCCGCATTCGGTGATCGGCTCCAGTTGCATCGGCGCCTCGGTGTTCGGCGGCGTCTGCAACAACTCGGGCGGCGCGCTGGTGCAGCGCGGCCCCGCCTACACGGAGATGGCGGTGTTCGCGCGCGTCGATGCGAGCGGCCGGCTGCAACTGGTGAACCATCTCGGCATCGAGCTGGGCACCGATCCGCTCACGGTGCTCGATCGCATCGAGCGCCGCGATTTCGGCGAGGCCGAGATCCGCCACGACGCGGGCGCCGCCTCCGACCACCATTACGCCGAGGAAGTGCGCGAGATCGACGCCGATACGCCGGCCCGCTACAACGCCGATCCGCGCCGGCTGCACGAGGCTTCGGGCTCGGCCGGCAAGCTGATGGTGTTCGCGGTGCGGCTCGACACCTTCCCCGTCGAGCAGGGCGCGAAGGTGTTCTATATCGGCACCAACGATCCCGCCGAGCTGAGCGAGATCCGCCGCCTGGCGCTGCGCGAGCTGCCGCAACTGCCGATCTCGGGCGAGTACCTGCATCGCGACGCCTTCGACATCGCCGAAACCTACGGCAAGGACACCTTCCTCGCGATCCACTATCTGGGCACCTCACGGCTGCCGGCGCTGTTCGGCCTGAAGAGCCGCTTCGACGCGATCGCCGGACGGCTGCGCTTCCTGCCCGCGCATCTGAGCGATCGCCTGCTGCAGGCGGCCAGCCGCCTGTTCCCGAGCCATCTGCCGGCGCGCATGAAGGCCTATCGCGAGCGCTTCGAGCATCACCTGATGCTGAAGGTGCAGGCGGGCAGCGTGGAGGCCGCGCGCGAACGCCTGGGCGCCTATTTCGCCAAGGCCGGCGGCGAGTTCTTCGAATGCACCGAGGAAGAGGGCGCCAAGGCCTTCCTGCATCGTTTCGCGGCGGCCGGCGCGGCGGTCCGCTATCGCGCGATTCATGCGAAGGAAGTGGAGGACATCGTCGCGCTCGACATCGCGCTGCGCCGCAACGATCGCGACTGGGTCGAGACGCTGCCCAGGGAGATCGACGACGAGATCTCGATCAAGCTCTACTACGGCCACTTCCTCTGCCACGTATTCCATCAGGACTACATCGTTCGCAAGGGCCGCGACTGCCTCGACCTGGAGCATCGCATGTGGAGCCTGCTCGACGCGCGCGGCGCCGAATATCCGGCCGAGCACAACGTCGGCCACCTGTATCGCGCCAAGCCGGCGCTGGCCGAGTTCTATCGCGAGCTGGACCCCTGCAATTGTTTCAATCCGGGGATCGGCCAGATGTCGAAATTCGCCAATTATCGCGAGCCCGAGGCGCGCCACGAGGCGGCGCTGCCGTAACAAAACAAAAGAGCTTGCAAGACGCCGCAAGACAGCTGTCGATTCACCAACCCGTCGCCGCCAGATCATTACAATAGCGGGCGACGTGGCCGACCCGGCCGCCGTTCCCAGCGTGCCGACCGGATCGCGCGCCGCCGGAATCTTTCCGCGGCCCG
>NZ_VWWK01000299.1:0-471 GCF_011753035.1 Burkholderia sp. Ax-1720
GAAAAAAAAAAAAAGAGAGTCAACTTAAGCTGAATAGTTGCACCCTAGATATAGCTTACTGACTTGTAGCGCCAACGGGATTACATTACTACCTCTAGATATGCTTATCCTTCTCGTCGAGTGCATCTCCAGAGACCAATTGCTGTGTCGCTGTCACCGAGTGCACATACAACACAGTACATGCCACGTCTCAAGCTCTCGCCACGTACAGCACACGTGTATGCTCTGAGGCGAGACATACTGAGTGTAGGTAGCAGTGAACGTACGATCGCGATAGCCCAGCACGTCAATACAGACACGTGTGTACCGTTCGCGTGACACAACATATTTGTCAACTACATCAGACGCTTCTCTATGTCACGTTACCACAGACGACTTTGTCTATGATCTGTCTTCTTGTTTCTGATTTTTTTCAGTACTATGTACTCCACTTCAGTGATTGTTTTTTTTTTTTTTTTTAATGATCCGCCC
>NZ_VWWK01000300.1:0-4790 GCF_011753035.1 Burkholderia sp. Ax-1720
CGGCTTCGCGCCGCATCCGGAACCACGATACGTGCCGCCACGGCAACCGCGGCCGGCGTCGAAGCCGCCGGGGCCGCGCCCGAAACGCCTCAGACCGCGGCGAACGCCACCGGCGGCACGGCCGGCGCGAGCGGCATCGCCTCGGCCTTGGCGGCGGCCTTGCGGGTCTTGCCGGCGCGCGAGGGCGGCTGGCACAGCCCGCAGACGAAACCCTGCTGCGGATCGTGCGCATGCGCGACGAAGTGGCCGCCGCAGCGCGTGCAGGACGTCATCTGCAGCATCCCGGAATCGAAGAAGCGCACCAGGGTCCAGGCGCGCGTCAGGCTCAGCACCGCCTCGTCGTCGGACAGCCCGACGTGCTCCAGGTAGAGCCGGTAGCTCTTGACGATCGACTGGATCGAGTCGCAGCCGCCGTGGGCCTGCATGAAGCGGTAGATGTTGTAGAACAGCGACGAATGGATGTTCGGCTGCCAGGTCATGAACCAGTCGGTCGAGAACGGCAGCATGCCCTTGGGCGGCGAGACGCCCTTGAGCTCCTTGTAGAGCTTGATCAGCCGGTCGCGGGACAGGTTGGTCTCCGCCTCCAGCAGTTGCAGACGCGCCCCGAGTTCGATCAGTTCGATCGCCAGGGTGATTTCCTTGACCTCGAGCACCACGCTCTTCGTCGCCATCGCGAGCCTCCGGGATTTCCGGGAATGAGAAGCCATCCGCGCGCGCGCCGGACGCGCGAAGGCGCGCCGGGCTGACGGACGGCGGATGAATATAGGGAAATTAGCGGAGGCTTTCGACGGGCTGGCCGGCCATCAGGATGGCCGAGTGTGCCTGCGCGACGGCCGTGCTTCGGCCTTTGTCGGCAAGCGAGGACAGCAACGCATGATCGTCGAAACGGAAGCGGCATAGCATCTGGTTCGATGCCGCCAGCTTGACCGTCTGGGCGAGTGTCAGGTTCGCGAGCACTTCCGCGAGTTCTTCCGAGATTCCCATCCGGAACATGCCCATGGCCTTGTCCTCACGCAGCAGACGCTGGGCGAGCAATAGGTACGACAGGTTCACTTCCTTGATCTCGGCGAGCATTTCACTGGTCGCGCTCATGATTCCCCCGTAAGAAATCTTGGCCATCTGCTTTTGAAAACGTTTGCCGTGTTCGCTCGCCCGACAGGGTCGGCAACCGGCGTTTATATTCTTACGGTCATTGTGGCCAAACGGTATTGTGGCGGGTATCAGCAAAGGGGAATGCGACAGGCAGGATTTGTCTGTAAACCGTGTAGGAATTTTTCCGACAGCCTCGGCGAATTACGGAAGCCGTCGATTTCTCGTAAACCCTTGATCTCAAAAGGAGAAATGATGGGCTTCGGAAAAATTTCCCAGGCAATTATCGCGTTTTTTCTACGGCTGTCACAATTGACAGGTATGCATGTAGGAAGCCCTTTCCTACTGCCTTCCAGCCGCCCCGCGCAGACCCTCCGGCCCCTCTATTTCAGCCTGTAACAAGGCTTAAGTGTTTGAAAAATCACTCGAACCTCGTCGGACGATCCCGATAATAGAGTCGAACGGTCGGCCGGCGGTCAAAACATTTTCGTCAGCGCCGCCCCATCGTCTGCTGCCGGCCGCACCCGATCCGGGCGAGCACGGCAGGCAGGCCCGGCCACCATACGCACAGGAGAACCGCCCCATGCGCATCGCACAAATCGCCCCGCTCTACGAAGCCGTCCCGCCCAAACTCTACGGCGGCACCGAGCGCGTCGTGTCCTACCTGACCGAGGCCCTGGTGGAACTCGGCCACGACGTCACGCTGTTCGCGAGCGGCGATTCCGTCACCTCGGCCAAGCTCGAGGCCTCCTGGCCGCGCGCGCTGCGCCTGGATCCCTCGATCCGCGACTCGATGGCGCCGCACATGCGCCTGCTCGAGCAGGTGGCGCGCCGCGCCCATGAATTCGACGTGCTGCACCTGCACCTCGACTACCTGCCCTTCCCGCTGCTCTCGCGCCTGGACGTGCCCTACGTGACCACCCTGCACGGCCGGCTCGACCTGCCCGAGCTGCAGCCGGTGTTCAACGCCTTCCCGAGCGCGCCGGTGGTGTCGATCTCGAACTCGCAGCGCGTGCCGCTGCCGCAGGCCGGCTGGGCGGGCACCGTCTATCACGGCCTGCCCGACACGCTGCTCACGCCGCAAACGGACCGCGAACCCGAGTACCTCGCCTTCCTGGGCCGCATCTGCCCGGAGAAGCGGGTGGACACGGCGATCCGCATCGCCGCCAAGAGCGGCCTGCCGCTGAAGATCGCGGCCAAGGTCGACAAGGTCGACCAGGACTACTTCAAGAACGAGATCGAGCCGCTGCTGTCGCAGGCGAACGTCGAGTTCATCGGCGAGATCAACGAGCAGCAGAAGCCGGCCTTCCTGTCCGGCGCCAAGGCCCTGCTGTTCCCGATCGACTGGCCGGAGCCGTTCGGCCTGGTGATGATCGAGTCGATGGCCTGCGGCACGCCGGTGGTCGCCTTCAATCGCGGTTCGGTGCCCGAGGTGATCGAGGACGGCCTGACCGGCTTTATCGTCGAGGACGAACACAGCGCAGTGGGTGCGTTGCAGAAAATCGACAGCCTGTCGCGCACGGCGATTCGCGAACGTTTCGAAACGCGATTCAGTGCTCGCACCATGGCGCGTCACTATGTCGAAATCTACGAAACCTTGGGCGCCGCCGCTAAACAGCCGCATTTGACGCGACTCGCCGCCAGCTGATCGAAATCCGGGCGCCTTGCCCGGATTTCAAATATCTCGAAAAAAAGAAAGCCGCATCCCCGATGCGGCTTTCTTTATTGCGGCGGCCGAAACAGGCCGGCCGACAGTGCCGGCGCGACCGGCGACTTACTCGACCAGAAAACGCTCGCGGTTTTTACCGACGATCCAATTCGGCGGCTTGCCGCGGCCACTCCAGGTGGCGCCCGACTTCGGGTCCCGGTATTTGGGCGGCAGCGGCGCCTTCTTCGGCGGACGCCCGCGCTTGGCGCGCTCGGCAAAGCCGAGATCCTGCGCGGTCAACCCGTATTCGGCGATCTTGCGCTGCACGTCGGCGATGACGGCCTCCACTTCCTGCCGGCGGACGTCGTCCGCTTGAGCCTGCAAGTCGGCAATCTGCGCTTTCAGTTTTGCGTATTGAGACATTTTCACTCCCTATTCACGATTCGCCTGGCAATTGGAGCCTAGACACTATCGTTCCGTTCCGCAATCAGCACTGTACCGGGATCGGGCCGAGCCCAATTCGTATGAAAAAAATTATTGCGGATGCATTATATTTCAGTGCAGGTTAATTCTAATGAAATTCGCGCGACACATCGCGGCAATTTAACAATCGTTGACCCTTCGACACGGATTGGATTTCCTATAATCCGTAGCAATGCGCGTCGCGTCAATTACGAGATGGCCGGCTGACAAAATTCCCGCCCTTTTTGGTCGGAATGGTAACGAAAAATCGGCACGCCGGAATTGACGGAAAGCGTCGGCGAAACCACGCCGAGGCCCGGCTGGCGCCTTACGGGAAGATTGCCACGGGGAGCGAGGAAGCAGCGACCCCGACGCTGCCGAATCCGAAACAACAAAGGGGGCGAGTATTTCAACGGGCGCTTCGGCGCCCGTTTTTCATGGATCAATTCGAATTGCGTCGCGGCAGTGAATGACCGGCGGCGCCTTATCGAAATTCGGCATGAAATAGCCGACAGCGGGACAAGGCCGATTGGCGGCGGCAAGGGCCGCCATCGCGGCGCGGCCGCGTGTCTCGATGCGGCGCTTCTCAGCGAACCGGGTCGATATCGAGCGCGAACAGTTCGCGCAAATGGCGCGCCACGCCCGCATCGGCATTACTGCCGATGCGCGGCACGTCCGGCAGGCGCAGCACCAGGTCGGGATTGGCGTTATCCATCATGAACGGATGGCCGGCCGTTTCCAGCAGGTCGATATCGTTCATGTTGTCGCCGAATGCGACGCAATGCGCGCGATCGAGACCGAGCCGCTCCAGCACCACCCGCAGCGCGCGTCCCTTCGAGACGCCCGCGGTCATCACCTCCAGGCAATCCGGCAGCGAGTAGGTCACGTAGAGCGCATCGCCGAAACGGCTCGCGAGCCGCTCGGCCAGCACCGCCAGGTCGGCCGGCTCGCCGATGTAGAGCACCTTGGCGACGTCCTCGGCCGGGTAGGCCGGCAGGTCGGCCACGCGGTAGACGAAGCCCGAGTCCTGGTGGAATTCGAGCAGGTGCGGCGCCTCGCGGTCGATCAGCCAGCCGGTATCGGTGAACAGGTTGACGATCACCCGGCCGTGCTCGCCCACCAGCTCGGGCCGCACCAGCTCGCGCACCACCGCCGGCGCGATGTCGCTGGCGTACAGCGGCGTGTCGTCGGGCGCATGCACGCGCGCGCCGTTCGAGGTGATCAGGTAGGGGCGGATGCCGAGCACGTCGCGGATCCCGGCCACGTCGGCGTGATGCCGGCCGGTCGCGATGATGATGGGAATGCCGTCGGCCGCCAGCCGGCGCACGGTGTCGATCGTGTAGGGATCGAGCTGGTGGTCGCGATTGAGCAGGGTGCCGTCGAGATCGGTGCAGATGGCGTGGTACATGGCGGGTGGGCGGGGCGCGGAAAGCCCGCATTTTATCGCCGCCAAGGCTGGCGCGCCGCGCGGCCGCAATGAAAACGCAAGCCGGCGGCGCCGATCCCTCGCGCCTCGCACGACGGCTGCCGGCCACGGCCGGCGCCGTTCAGGCTTGCCTCGCCCGCCGCGCGGCCTCGCGCTGGGCGAGCC
>NZ_VWWK01000301.1:0-4703 GCF_011753035.1 Burkholderia sp. Ax-1720
CCGGCTCGCCGCGCGCGCCGCGCTGGCGGCGCTGGGCCTGGCCGAGTTCGCGGCGCGCGACGTGCTCACGCTGTCGGGCGGCGAGCGCCAGCGCGTGGCGCTGGCTGGCGTGCTGTGCCAGGACGCGCCGCTGCTGCTGCTCGACGAGCCGCTCGCGCACCTGGACCTGCAGCACCAGGCTGCCTGCCTCGATGCCTTGCTCACCTGGTTGCGCGCCGCGCCGCGCACGGTGATTTTTTCGTGTCACGATCTGAACCTCGCACGGCGCTACGCCACGCACGCGCTGCTGCTCGACGGACGCGGCGGCGCGCTGGCCGGCCCGGCGCGCGAGGTGCTGTCGGCCGAGGCGGCGAGCGCCGCCTTCGGTTATCCGCTGGTGCTGATCGAGCGCGACGGCCACGAGGCGCTGGTGCCGATGTGGCCCGCGCATGCCACGCCGCCGCTTTCTCGACCACCGCCGCGCTGAATCCTCTCCACCTGTCGACCCGCTCACCCGGGGCTGTGCGCCCGACGCGCCAGCCTCCAACCGAACCGAAGAACGCCGCATGAACCCGACCTATACCGTCCCGAAGCTCGAAGCGCTCGACGACACGCTGAGCGCCACGCTGCAGCACCTGATCGACACCAAGACCAAGCCGCCCGGCAGCCTCGGCAAGCTGGAAGCACTCGCCCTGCAACTGGGCCGGATCCAGCGCAGCACCCGGCCGCGCATCGAGCGGCCGGTGACGATCGTGTTCGCGGCCGACCACGGCATCGCGGCCGAGGGCGTGAGCCCTTATCCGCAGGCGGTCACCGCCCAGATGGTGGCGAACTTCCTGGCCGGCGGCGCGGCCATCAATGCCTTCTCTAAGCTGGCCGGCTGCGAGTTGGAGATCGTCGACGCGGGCGTGGCCACGCCGCTGCCGGCCTCGCCGCAGCTGATCGCGGTGCCGGTCGCGGCGGGCACGCGCAACTTCGCGCAAGAGCCGGCGATGAGCGAGGCGCAGCTGCACGCGGCGCTGGCGGCCGGTGCCGCGCGCGTCGCGCATCATGCGGCGCTCGGCACCACGGTGATCGGCTTCGGCGAGATGGGCATCGCCAATACCTCGGCCGCGGCCTGCCTGATGAGTCGCCTGGTCGGCCTGCCGCTGGCCGAGTGCGTGGGGCGCGGCACCGGCCTCGACGACCAGGGGCTGGCCCGCAAGCGCGCCGTGCTCGAGGCGGCGCTGGCGCGCCATCCCGAGGCAGAGGCGCCGCTCCAGGTGCTGGCCACCTTCGGCGGCTTCGAGATCGCGATGATGACGGGCGCCTTCCTGGCGGCCGCGCAGGCGCGCATGGCGATCCTGGTGGACGGTTTCATCGCCAGCTCGGCGCTGCTGGTGGCTGCCGCGCTGCAGCCGGCGGTGCTCGACTACTGCGTGTTCTCGCATGTCTCCGACGAGAACGGCCATCGCCGCATGCTCCAGCATTTCGGCGCGGCGCCGCTGCTCGCGCTCGACCTGCGCCTGGGCGAGGGCACCGGCGCCGCGCTCGCGCTGCCGCTGCTGCGCGCGGCCACCGCCTTCCTCGACGAGATGGCCAGCTTCGAGGCGGCCGGCGTCGCGAACCGCGACGATGCCTGAGCCGGGAACAGGCATGCGCTGGCGAGCCGAATGCCGTTATTTCTTCGTCGCGCTGGGTTATTTCACGCGCGTGCCGGTGCCGCGGCGCATCGGCTACGCGGCCGGCGATCTCGATCAGGCGGCGCGTTATTTCCCGCTGGTCGGCGTCTGCGTGGGCGCGCTGGCCGCCGGCGTGTATCTGCTCGCCGCGCGCATCTGGCCGCCCGGCGTGGCGGTGCTGCTGTCGATGGCCGCCAGCCTGGCGGCCACCGGCGCGTTCCACGAGGACGGGCTCGCCGATAGCTGCGACGGCTTCGGCGGCGGCTACACGCGCGAGGACGTGCTGCGCATCATGCGCGATTCGCGCATCGGCAGCTTCGGCGCGGTCGCGCTGGTGCTGGCGCTGGCCCTGAAGTGGCAGGCGCTCGCGGCGCTGCCGCCGCTGCGCGCGGCCTGGACCCTGCTGGCCGCGCATGCGGCGAGCCGCGTCGCCGCGGTCAGCCTGCTGATGACGCTCGACTACGCGCGCGAGGAAGGCAAGGCGCGGCCTGTCGCGCAGCGGATGTCGGCGAGCGCCTTCGGGTTCGCGGCGCTGTGCGGCCTGCCCTGGCTGTTCTGGCCGGACTGGCGCGCGGGCCTCGCGGCGCTGGCCGCGCTGCTGGTGGTGCGCGCGCTGCTGGCGCGATACCTGCGGCGCCGTCTCGGCGGTTATACCGGCGATTGCCTCGGTTTCGCGCAGCAGCTTTCCGAGCTGGCGATCTACCTCACGGTGCTCGGATGGACCTCGTCCTGATCCGTCATCCGGCGCCGGCCGTCGAGGCCGGGATCTGCTACGGCGCCTCCGACCTGCCGCTTGCGGGCGAGGCAGCCGTCGAGGCGGCCGCGATCGCGGCGCGGCTGCGCGCGGCGCAGGTGGATTGGCCCGCGGCGATCCTGGCGAGCCCGTTGCAGCGCTGCGCCGCGGTCGCGCAGGCGATCGGCGTGCTCGCGGCGCGTCCGGTGCGGCTCGACGCGCGCCTGCGCGAGATCGATTTCGGCACCTGGGAGATGCGGCGCTGGGACGAGATCGGCGCGGCCGCGCTCGATCGTTGGCAGTCCGACCTGATGGGCGCGCGCGAGCATGGCGGTGAGAGCGCCGCGCAGTTCGTGGCGAGGGTGGAGTCGTTCGCGCTGCCGTTCGCCGCTTCTCCGGGCGAGGACGCGACGGCGATCGTCGTCACCCATGCCGGCGTGATTCGCGCGCTGGCCTCGCTGTGGCTCGACGTGCCGCTCGACAGCCTGCTCACGCGCGCGATCGCCTATGGCGGCCTGGTGCGCTTCTCGCACGATGCGCGCGGCTGGCAACTGAATCAGTGGGACGAGACGCTCGGCTGAGCGCCTCGTGCTGTTTTCAGCGGCGCCGCTCGCGCGCCGTTTCCAGATCCCGGCAGACCTGTTGCGCGCCGAGCGCGAGCCGCGGCGTCGGCCGTGTCAGCCAGTCGCCGTCGACCGCGAACAGGTTGCCGCGCGCGACCGCCGCCAGCGACGGCCAGCGGCGCCAGCGATCGAGGCTCGGCAGGCTCGCGTCGCTGGCGGTGGCGCCTTGCGCGGTGGCGACGATCGCCTCGGGATCGGCGGCCAGCACGGCCTCGTCGCTGACGGTCGGCGCGACCGGCTGCAGCGCCGCGAACACGTTGCGGCCGCCGCACAGCGTGAGCACGTCGCTGACGATCTGCGCGCCGTTCAGGGTGGTCAGCGGCCGGTCCCAGATCTGCAGGAACACCGTGACCGGCGGCCGGGCCGCATAACGCGCGCGCAGCGCCGCGATGCGCTGCCGGTAGTCGGCGGCGGCCCGGTCGGCCTGCTCGCGTGTGCCGAGCAGCCGGCCGAGCTTGTCGAGCGAGACGGCCACCTCGTCGAGCCGTTTCGGTTCGCTGAAGTAGAGCGGGATGCCGAGCGCCGCCAACTGCGCGGTCTGCCGGTCGGCATTGCCGTGACGCCAGACCACGATCAGGTCCGGCTTGAGCGCGACGATGCGTTCCAGGTCGAGCGAGCGGTTGTCGCCCACGCGAGGCAGCGCGCGCGCCGCTTCGGGGTAGTCGCTATAGGACACGGCGCCGACCATCGCGGCGCCCCCGCCCGCTGCATAAAGCAGCTCGGTGGCGTGCGGCGCGACGCTGATCACACGCCTGGCCGGGGCGGGCAGGGTGACGGTTCGGCCGGCATCGTCGATGACGGTGATGGGGTTCGGCGCGGCCGCCGATGCGGTTGCCGAGGCGACCGAGGCCGCCGCGGCGGCAACTGGCACGGCAAGCGGCACGGCAAGCAGCGCCGCGACCAGCCCGCCGGCGAAGCTTCGACGAAGCATGGCTTGCGCGCGCATCGATCAGCGCCCGGCTGCGCCGTACGCGGCGGTAGCCGCGTAATGGTCCAGCGCATCCTCGAGCCGCAGCCATTCCTCCTCGATCCCCGGCAAGCCGATCCGCAGGCTCGGCGCCTGCGCGAAGAAGCGCGTCCAGACGCCTTGCGTGGCGAGCGCCTCATGCAGCGCCCAGGCGCGCGGATCGTCGGTCCAGCAGAACAGCGGGGTGGCGCGCACCGCGAAGCCGTGCGGGCGCAGCAGTTCCGCGAGCCGCAGGCTATCGGCCGCCAGGCGCTCGCGCGTGGCCTGCTGCCAGCCCTGGTCGGCCAGCGCGGCCGACACGGCGTGCCGCGCCGGGCCGCTGACGGTCCAGGCGCCGAGCTCGGCGCGCAGCCGCGCGAGCGGCAGCGGCGCGGCCAGCACGAAGCCGGCGCGCACGCCGGCCAGCCCGAAGAACTTGCCGATCGAGCGCAGCACGAACAGGCCCTCGCGGCCGGCATCGGCGGCCAGCGTATCCTCGCCGCCGGTGTCGGCGAAGGCCTCGTCGACGATCAGGGCGCCGCCGCGCGCGGCCAGTTGCGCGTGCCAGCCCAGCAGGCGCTCGCGCGTGAGGCGCTCGGCGGTCGGATTGTTGGGATTGCCGACGATCACGTAACGCATCGACGGCGGCAGCAGGGTGGCGTCGGCATCGAGCGTCGCCAGCGTGTGGCCGTGGCGCAGGAAGGCCGGCGCGTATTCGCTGTAGGCCAGCGGCGCGACGCCGGCGATGCCGGGCTCGAGCA